>JBEEGY010000032.1:0-4068 GCA_041167145.1 Verrucomicrobiota bacterium | reverse complement strand
AAGTGCATTCCGCGAACTTGAAAACTTTGCACGTGACCGCGCGCTTGGTCGCGCCGGACGACATTCCCCGCGCCATCACCGCGTTTTCACTCTACAACCGGTCGTCGAACGAAGAGGATTCCGAGCCTGGCGAGTTTTATAAGAAACTTCCCGACGACGCGATTGCTGGCGCGGTGATTTCGGAAGACAAGATCGACATCTCATTCGGCCACCTCGATGCACCGCAGAATACGCTTTTGGACTGGGACAAAATCGCGGGCGCAAAACAAACGGGTGCGATTTTCCTGACGGTCGAAGGGGAGCCGCGTCCCGACGCCCCCGGGAAACCGACCGGCGCCCAAGCGCTTGTTCAGCTCACCGATCTGGGAATCCTCTGGAAACGAGTCGGCAACGAATTACGTGTAACAATTTTCTCGCATGCGACCGGAAAGCCGATTCCCGGCGCGCAAGTCACGCTGCTCGATCCCGATTTTAATCAGATGCAAGCGGCGCAAACCGACCCTGCCGGATTAGCGAAGCTTCCGATAACTTCTGAACCGGGTTGGCTGCTTGCCAAACACGCGGACGACGCGCACGCCATGCGCATCGGCAAGAACGGAATGGAACTGCCACTGGGGAACAGGAATGTTTCCATTTACTACCGCGATTGGAGCCGCCATCCGGAGAAGACCGCGCATCTGCGCGCATTCCTTTTCACCGATCGACCGCTTTATCAGCCGGGCGAGGAAGTAAAGGTGAAAGGCATTGTGCGCGACATGCGCGATGGAAAACTTTCGCCCACCAAAAACCGTTCCGGCAAGGTCACTCTACGCGATGATCGGGGCGACCGCGTTGACGATGTCGATCTTACTACAAACGAGGCCGGCGCTTATGATGCGTCCTTGAAGGTTGGTGCGAGCTCGGGAAAGCGCACGGTCAGTTTTCGGCCCGAACACGTGGGCGATGACGAAACTTTCGAAGGCGAATCGGTGACATTCGATGTCGCCCCGTATCAACCCAACGCATTCGAGCTGAACGTCGCCACGCCGAAAAGGCTCCGCGCCGACGAACCGTTCCGCGCCGCTGTTTCCGCAAAATATTTTTTCGGAGCACCGATCACAAAATCGCAGGCCCGTTGGACGTTGCGTGACATGCGCGAAGCGTTCAAGCCGGACGGGTTCGATGACTTCCAATTTGGCCGTGTAGAAAAGGAGGAAGAGAACGCACTCACTTTGCGCGGTGAAGGCGAGTTGAGCGGCACGCAAGAATTGATTGTCGACCCTAAACTTCCCGCGCCAGTAGGCGTTCCGCATACGGGAGTTCTCACGGTTGAAGTTACGGACGCGAATCAGCAGACCGTGTCCGACACACAAACCGTCGCCCGAGACGCGTCGGACTTTTATCTCGGAATGGTTTTACCCGAACGCTCAGTCATCGTCGTGGGCGAAGAAGTGAGTGCGCGCGTGGTCGGGGTGCAAGCTGACGGCAAGCCGTTGACGAAGTCAGTGAAAATCAACGCCGAGCTGGTGCGGCTGCGTCACGAGACCGTTCGCATGCAAGGCGCTGGTAAGGCGATCACATTCAAGACGGAAACGCGCGAAGAGAAAATTGCACAAAGCGCGGGCGAAACAGTTGTCCCAAGAAAGCTCGGCGATGTTTGGGATGCGAGTGAAGGCCCGGGCATAAAGTTCAAAATTCCGCGAGCGGGGGAGTACCGGATTCGCGCCACCGCAAAAGATTCCAACGGCCACGAGGCAATTTCAGAGCTGGAAATCTTTGGAAGCGGACGCGACCAACTCGCGTGGAGTTTCCGCAACGCTTCACAAGTCGATCTTGTTCCGGATAAATCGGATTACCAGCCAGGTGACAAGGCCCGCATACTCGTTAAGACTCCGATTTCTGGCAAAGCGATGGTGAGTATCGAGCGCGAAGACGCCGTTTTGCGAACGATGGAGGTGCAATTGGAAGGCAATGCACCATCATTCGAAATTCCTGTCGGCGCGGGCGACACGCCAAATGTTTGCGTTTCGCTGATGCTGATCCGCGGCGCGGATGCAAGCACGCGCAAATTCAAGACACCGGATTATCGCTACGGGATTTGCAATCTTCGCGTCGCGAATCCGGCTTCGCGCATGCAAGTGAACGTTGCGCCGGCAAAGGCGGAAGTGAAACCAGGTGACGACGTCGAGGCGGAGATAACCGTGCGCGACGGAAAAGGAGACGCGGTTGAAAATGCCGAAGTCACATTCTTCGCAGTCGATGATGGCGTGCTCGCGTTGACCGGATACACGAGGCCCTCGCCCGGCGAAATATTTTATCGTCCGCTGCCTTTGGCCATTCGCATGGGACTTAGTCTGTATGAACTGCTGCCCGAAGATCCATCCGACCTTACTTTTGAGAACAAGGGTTATCTGATCGGCGGCGGAGGCGCGGAGGGTCCGGGCGCGAAGTTGCGTCATGATTTTCCCGGCACGGCTTGTTGGATGCCCTCACTTCGCACGGCGAAAGATGGAAAGGTGAAAGCGCGCTTCAAAGCGCCCGACGCGTTGACCCGGTATCGGCTCGTGGCGGTCGCGCACGCCGGCGAAATGTTTGGATCGAACGAATCGGCCTTTGCAATTCGCAAACCCTTGATGGTCATGCCCGCGCTCGGTTTGTTTGCCAACGTTGGCGACGAACTCAACGCGCGCGCCGTGATTCGCAATGACACGGGCGCAAATGCGATTGTCGATCTTGCCTTAAAGCTCGATCGGACCGCCGAATCGTCTGCGCCGACCTCCGCCAAGATCGACATCACGAATGGCGAAGCGCGCACGGTTGATTTTCCGGTCAAGCTTAAATCGGTCGGCCGCGCGGAGTGGAAATGGTCCGCGCGCATCGAAGCGAACGGAAAGGTTTTCGACGATCAGGTCGTGTCATCGCTCGATGTGGGCTCGCCCATGCTCGTGCTGCGCGAGATCTATTCCACCGATGCGCGCGAAGCTTCGAGTGACCTTCTGGCCGGTGTTAATCCGCAAATTTTGGAAGGGACCGGCAACGTCAACCTCACCGTGGCAAACACGCGGCTCGCGTCGTTACGCGGCAGCGTGAATCATTTGCGCGAGTACCCTTACGGTTGCGCCGAGCAAACCGTGTCGGCGTTAATTCCGTGGGTGGTGCTGCCCGATTTGCGCCCTGTCCTCCCCGAACTGACATCTGACGACGAGAAAAAGGCGATCGACAAGGGACTGGAGAAGATTGCTTCGATGCAAACTCCGTCGGGTGGACTCGCTTTCTGGCCGGGCGGCCACAGGGCCGAAATATTTCCGAGTGCTTACGCTGCAATTGCCCTGGCGTTGCTTGATCGACAAGGAGTGGCGGTGAAAGATCGGCAAGAGAAATTGTTGAAATATTTGAGCGGCGAGTTGCGCGGCTTGAACCAGCTTCGTGATGAAGGCCAGCTCAGCGACCGCGTTCTCGCAGTCCTTGCTCTAGCGCTATCGGGTAAGCCCGAGCCGGCTTATCAGGAGGAACTTTTTCGACGGCGCGCGGAACTCACCCACGAATCGCGCGCTCTTCTCGCGCTTACCATTCTGGAAAGCAAAGCGCCCACAACAACGATGGATGAGTTGCTCGATCCGCGAAAACCAGCGCCCGAAACCTTTTCGTGGTACAGCGGCGCGGCGCGCGAGACCGCCGCGCAACTGATGGTTTGGAGCCAATACAAACCCACCGCGCCGGAAGTTTCGCGACTGGCCAACGAGCTTCTGCGTTTTCGCAAGGGCGGTCGCTGGCATACTACGCAGGACAATGCCTGGGCGCTTATGGCGCTGGCGCGCTATTTCAAAAACGTGGAAGGTGGCGGAAATCCCGCTCGGGGGTCGATTGTTTTTAACCAGACAACCAAACCTTTCGATGTGACCAAAGAGCATCCGTCACAAACGGAGAAGTTTGAATTCGATCAGAAGAATGCACTGGGCGCATTGCGAATCGAAAATCCGCAGAAATCGATTGTGTTTGCCGACGCCGATTTCAAAGCGCATCCGCCGCTCGGCGACCAACCGCGCCAGGACCGGGGCTTCGCCGTTTCGCGCAGCTACCGAAAGATCG
>JBEEGY010000031.1:0-3525 GCA_041167145.1 Verrucomicrobiota bacterium | reverse complement strand
AGCGCCAGCGCGACCTGTTTCGCATTCGACAAATCCTTGGTTTGATCACCGCGCTCCTTGACCCCGTTGTAGGCCGGCAAGGCGATGCTCGCCAGGACGGCGATAATGGTGATGACAATCAGCAGTTCGATCAGGGTGAAGCCGTGGGTGTTCTTAGTGGTCATGGAGCGCAGATGAAGGGTAGAAAAAGTCGCGGGAAACGCAGCGATGGTCAAGCAGTAAGAAGTTCGGGATCGATTCGGGCGCGGCGTGAGCGACCCGGGGAGTGAAAGCTCCCGCAGCAAGCCTCGGCGTGACAGGCCGCACGGCTTATTTATTTCTCCAGCCGAAAGGCAACGGTCGAAAGCGGCGGCAATTGAATCAGGATGGAATGTTGGCGGCCCATCCATGACACATCTTCACTCCGGCTGCCGCCATAATTACCGACATTGCTTCCTCCGTACGTCTCCGCGTCGGTATTGATGATCTCGCGGTAAAAGCCGGTCTGCGGCACCCCGAGCCGATAGTCGTGCCGCACCAGCGGTGTGGCGTTGACCACGAATACGACAAGGTCGCCCTCACGAGATCGGCGTAGAAAGGAGACCACACTGTTATCGGCGTCATGGAAATCGATCCACTCAAATCCTTCGTGGCTGTCGTCCTGCTGCCAGAGCGCGGGCTCATTTTTGTAAGTGTAATTGAGATGCTGAACTAACCGGCGCAATCCGTCATGCCGGGGTTCCTCCAACAAATGCCAGTCGAGACTTTGATCGTGATTCCATTCATGCCATTGACCGAACTCGCCTCCCATGAAGAGCAGTTTCTTGCCGGGATGGCCGTACATCCACGCGTAAAACATCCGCAGATTGGCGAATTTCTGCCATTCGTCGCCCGGCATTTTGCAAATCAACGAACGCTTCCCATGAACCACTTCATCGTGGCTGAGCACGAGGACGAAGTGTTCCTGAAACGCGTAGAGCAACGAGAAGGTGATGTTTCCGTGATGAAACCGCCGATAAATCGGATCGAGGCTCATGTATTGCAGAAAATCGTGCATCCATCCCATGTTCCATTTGAAGCCGAAGCCGAGGCCCCCGAGATATGTCGGGCGCGACACACCGGGCCACGCGGTTGACTCCTCCGCGATCGTCATGATCCCCGGGAACTTCTCGTAGCAAACTTCGTTGAAGCGCTTGAGAAAATAGATCGCGTCAAGGTTCTCGCGCCCGCCATAGACGTTTGGAATCCACTGCCCTTCCTTGCGCGAATAATCGAGGTAAAGCATCGAGGCGACTGCGTCCACGCGCAGCCCGTCGATATGGTACTTGTCGAGCCAGAAAAGCGCATTGCCGATCAAAAAATTGCGGACCTCGTTACGGCCGAAATTAAAAATGAGCGTTCCCCAATCCTGGTGTTCGCCCTGGCGCGGATCCATGTGCTCGTAAAGATCGGTGCCGTCGAATTCGGCAAGAGCATAGGCATCCTTGGGGAAATGGGCCGGAACCCAATCCATGATGACCCCGATTCCGGCCTGGTGACATTTGTCGACGAAATGGCGGAATTCGTCGGGTGTGCCAAAGCGGCTCGTCGGCGCATAGTAATTCGTCACCTGATAACCCCAGGAACCTTCGAAAGGATGCTCGGCGATCGGCATCAATTCGATGTGGGTGTAGCCCATCTCCAGCACGTAGGGCAAAAGCGTCTCGGCCAATTCGAGATAACTCAAAGACCGGTTTCCCTCATCGGCCCGCCGGCGCCACGAACCAAGATGGACTTCGTATACGCTGATCGCGCTCTGTGGCCAGTTGCGCTTGGACCGCGACTGCATCCACTCATTGTCGCTCCATCGGTAACGCTCGAGATTGTAAACGAGAGAAGAAGTCGATGTGCCGTGCTGATTAAAAAACGCGAAAGGATCGCTCTTCAAGAGAAGCGCGCCGGCCGGCGTCCGGATCTCGAACTTGTAGTGTGTGTTTTCGACGACACCTGGCAGGAACAACTCCCACACTCCGCTGCCGATCAGTTTGCGCATGGGATTCACCCGGCCGTCCCACTTGTTGAAGTCCCCGACCACGCTGACACGTTGCGCGTTCGGCGCCCAAACCGAGAAATAAACGCCGCGTTCACCGCCGACGTCGCGGAAATGCGCGCCAAATTTTTCGTAAATTTGCCAATGCTGCCCTTCGGCGAAGAGATGCAGGTCCACTTCCCCCATGATCGGTCCGTAGGCGTAGGGATCGCCGATTTCGCGTTCGTTGCCGTCCCAATCTGTCAGGCGCAGGCGGTATTTCAGGTCCCGCGTCGCTCCCGGAATTATGGCGCAGAAAAAGCCGTCACGATGAATCTTCTCCGCTTCGATAGTGCCGTTCTCCGATTGCTGCGGCAGGACGATCTCGACTTTCTGAGCGTCCGGCCGAAACACGCGAATGGCGATACCATCACCGAGCCGATGTGGTCCCAGGACGCGAAAAGGATCGGCATGCGTCGCGGACAAAAAACTGTTCAATTCGTCCGGCGGTAGTCCGGTAATCTCAAAAGGTTTGGTTGCCACTCTTCACCTTTCTACGGCAATCTGGCCATGTCGACAAATGCACTTCCTTTTTGCGTGCATTCCCACGCTCGCCTACTCTTGGACGTGATGGATACGAGTGTGCGCGACGCCGTCGCCGAACTGCTGCAGACCTATAGCGAGACCGGCGGGATCAATTATCTCGATGCTGCGGCGATTTTGCCTTCCCGGGAGGCGATCGAGGCCGCCTGCGAAGATTTGATGAGCCTGATGTTTCCCGGATTTCGCGGGGAACCGCTGGTCGATTCGGGAGATTTGCCGGACGTGACCCGCAGTCGCATGCGTCAGCTCCATAACCGGTTGAAACCGGAGATATGCAAAAGCTTCGGAGATTTTCCGCCAAGCGAGGAAGCCGAAGCAAAAGCGGAGGAACTGCTCGATTTTTTCATATCCGAGCTGCCAAAGCTGCGCAAGATGATCTGGACGGATATCGACGCCGCCTACGAGGGCGACCCGGCGGCGAAAAGTTACGAGGAAATCATCCTCGCCTACCCGGCACTCGAGGCCATCGGAATCCAGCGCATGGCACACGTATTATATCTGAAAAACCTGCCGCTGATTCCGCGCATCATGACCGAATGGGCGCACAGCCGCACCGGCATCGATATTCATCCCGGAGCAAAGATCGGATCACATTTTTTTATCGACCACGGGACGGGCGCGGTGGTCGGCGAAACCTGCGAAATTGGTTCGCGGGTCAAGTTGTATCACGCCGTTACGCTCGGGGCGCGCAGCTTCCAAAAGGACGAACACGGCAAAATCAAAAAGGGCGGCAAACGCCATCCGACGGTGGAGGACGACGTCACCATTTACCCCAATTCGACCGTGCTCGGCGGCTCGACCGTGATCGGCGCCAGATCCACCATCGGCGGCAACGTCTTTCTCGTGCAGAGCGTCCCTCCGGACTCGTTAGTTTATTACGAGGAGAAACAACTGCGCATTGTGCCGAAGCGGGATCGAAAAATATCGACGGTCAC
>JBEEGY010000030.1:0-5515 GCA_041167145.1 Verrucomicrobiota bacterium | reverse complement strand
GCAATGGAAATCGGACGCCGGACCGGAATGGACCGTCGTCGTGCCGGTCAGTTTTCAACCAAGAACCAATTAAAGTTAGTGCCGGAAATGGCGAATGCCGGTAAAGATCATCGCCATATCGCGCTCGTTAGCCGCAGCGATCACTTCTTGATCGCGCACTGATCCCCCCGGCTGAATCGCGCAGGTCGCGCCAGCATCAGCGGCCGCAATCAATCCATCGGGAAAGGGAAAGAAAGCGTCGCTCGCCACGGCACTTTCTTTCAACAACAGACCGGCCTCTTCCGCTTTCCAAACGGCAATGCGCGATGCATCCACACGCGACATCTGTCCGGCGCCAATGCCAAGCGTGCGATCGGGCCCGGCGTAAACGATCGCGTTCGACTTCACATGCTTGACCACGCGCCAGCCAAAAAGCATGGCGGCGAGTTCGGCTTTGGTCGGCTGCCGTTTCGTCACCACATTCCGCGGAATCTCGTTGGCGCCATCTGAATCCTGCACGAGCAAGCCGCCGCAAACCGAGCGGATGTCGATCTTGGGCCGCACGTCGCCAATTTCGGAAATGAGTCGGATGAGCCGCAGATTCTTTTTCTTTTGCAAAATGGTGCGCGCTTCTGCGTCGAACTCCGGCGCGATAATGACCTCGCTAAAAATCCCGCTGATGGCGCGCGCCAGCGGTTCGTCGACCGAGCGATTGCAAACGATGATCCCGCCAAACGGCGCTTGCTTATCGGTCGCGAACGCTTTTTCCCACGCCGCGCGAAGATCGACATCGGAACCTACGCCACAGGGATTGGTATGTTTGAGAATCGCCACGGTGGGCTCCGGAAATTCGCCGATGAGATTCGTGGCCGCACTGATGTCGAGAATGTTGTTAAAGGAAAGGTCCTTGCCGTGGAGTTTCTCGTAATGTTTTTCGAAATCGCCGTAAAGCGCGGCAGTCTGGTGCGGATTTTCACCGTAACGCAAACGCGTGACGAGCGGCGCCGTGAGTGAAAACGATGCGTCCGTCGTCTGTTCCTTATTTAAAAACGTCCCGATCGCGCGGTCGTAGGCCGACGTCTTGATAAATGCCTTGATGGCGAGGCGTTCGCGTAACTTTAATGTCGTCGCACCGTCGTTGTCGCGCATCGTTTCGAGCACAGTGTCGTAATCGGCCGGATCGACAACCACCGTGACCGATTCGTAATTTTTGGCCGCGCTCCGAATCATGGACGGCCCCCCGATGTCGATGTTCTCGATCGCTTCGGCCAGCGTTACGTCCGGTTTCGCGATCGTCTCTTCGAAGGGATAAAGGTTAACCACGACCAGGTCGATTGGCTCAAAGCCGCACTCCCGCGCCTCGGCTTCGTGCTTCGGGTTTCCGCGTTTGTAAAGCAGCCCGCCATGCACGCGCGGATGCAAAGTTTTTACGCGTCCTTCCAGAACTTCGGGAAAAGCGGTGAAACTGGAAATCTCGCGCACCGGCACATCTTCCTTGCGTAGTAATTCGGCCGTGCCGCCCGTTGAAATGATGTCGATGCCCTGGCGCTCGAGCGCGCGCGCGAATTGCGCGACTCCAGTCTTGTCGGAAACCGAAATGAGAGCGCGGGTAATTTTCATGAGCAAAGGCGGAGTGCTGGAGTATTGGAGTAATGGAGTGCTGACAGAATTCCGAACATCACTCCTTTACTCCATTACTCCGAGATCGCGCGCCGTGGACGCTACCGATCCAGAATCACGTTCTTGGCCGCCGGATAAAGCACCGGGCAGCACCCAATCGTTTCGCAAAACGCTTTGCTGAAATGACTCAGGCTCGAGTAGCCAACTTCCGTGGCCGCCTCCGTCACGTTGTACCGGCCCGTCCGGAGCAACTCGGCCGCGCGTTCCATGCGTAGATTGCGCAGATACTGCGGAATAGTCAGACCGACCTCGCGCGAGAAAATCCGGCTCAGGTAAAACTGACTGCAACCGACTTCCTGCCCCAGCATCTCGAGCGTGGGCGGGTTCGCCACGTTGCGCGCGAGCATTTCTTTCACGCGCTCGACGCGTTCCCGCGCCACGCGTTTTTGCCGCATGCAAAAGAATTCCGGATCTTTTGGCGCAAAAAAGAAATGCGCCATCAACTCGAGCGCCTTGCTCTGATACCAGAGGATTTGGGCCGCTTTGGCCACGGGCGGCTCGGCCAGACTCGCAACTACGCCCCGTTGCTGGATCGACATCGGACGCGCCGGCGCCACCACGCTCTCCTCCTGGTCGTCGAAAATCACGCGCCGGATTTCCGGTTCCAAATCCGCCTCGCTCTGCACGAACTGCTTGCGCAAATGTTTTCTGGAAAACTCCAGCGTGACAAATTGATGATGATCGTGCGCCTGGCGCGAGGCCGGCAATGGTTCGTCGGCAATCGCATAATAGCCGGAATTTCCCGGCAGATAGTCGCTGCGCCCGTTTCCTTTTGTTCCAACCGCGCCGCGACCTTCCAGGTTCAAACAGAACTCGAGGCTGCGCGGATGAAAGCTTCGGCCCCAATCGAACGCGCGATTCGTGCGAAAATCGTGCCACTCCACGCTCATGCCGAGCCGATCGAAGTCGCCGTAAAGCTGTTGCCAGCCGGGCGCAACCGAACGCCAGGCAGCTTGCTCGGAATGCGCTTCGTCAACCATGCGGAACGCAATTTACGAGTGTCGGCCCCGGGAAAGCAAGCGAGGTTTCTTCTCTTCCAGCGCCGCCCGTTCCCAACCTCCCAAAGTGGAGGCCGCGTCGTAGGTGCTTTGCGCGAAATCCAGGAGAACTTCGTCGGGCAAACTTGCGCCACGGACTGCGTCGTAAGGCAAGACGAACTCTTTGAGCTGCGAATTGTATGAGGCGGCATCAGGTTTCACTTTCGCTTCGGAAAAACCTTTAGGCTCGGGATAAGCATAGGAGTAGAAAATCGGTTGCGGCATCATTTCGTTCCCTGGCCAGAAACCGAGGCTGCTCACTTCCTGCGAATACGCTTCGCGCGCGACCTGATCGGGCAAGTGTGGAACTCCTCCCGGATGTGGCGGCGCAGGCCGGCCGGAGAACCGCGTCACGGCGAGATCGGGCGCCCCCCAGAAAACATGGACTGGGCTGCACTTGCCGCAAAAGCGCGAGCGAAATTCCTTGAAGACGCGATCGCTTTGCAGCAAGACGTGCCAGAAACGATGCGCGTATTCCGGGTCGTAGGAGCGATGCTGTTCGTCGCGCTCGAACGGAATCGCCTCAGACACTTCGTTGGGCGTAGTGTTGATTTCCACCGGGAGGTTCAACTCGCGCAAGATCGACATGGTCCTTTCGTAGAACTGGGCAACGCTTTGCGGTTTGAGTTCTACCTGGCGAATCTCACCTTCGGCGGTTGTAATCAAAAGCTTGTGCTCGATGAAATCGAAATCAATCTGGAATAATCGCTCGCCATATGGAATTGGCGACGTTGTGAGACCGCGTGCGGTCAAATAAAGCGTGACGTGCCAGGAATGATTCGTCCATGGTGCGAGCGCCAGTCGCACCTTGCCAGCGATTTGCATCCACATGTGCAGCGTGGTGCAGGTATCTTTCCATTCGCCGAACGGCAAACTTGGCCACGAGTCGTTTTGTTTCATTGCGAACAGAAATCGCGCGGCGCGCCTCAAATGCGATTGATAAAATCCACAAAAGACCGGCGTGTGCGGTCGAACATCCCGCGCGCTTCGTCCTGTGCGCGCTGGAACATGCCGCGAATGCGACCACGCACGGTCCCGTCGTTCTGGTCCGTATTTTGGTCGCGCTCGTCCACGACGTCTTCCATTTGTGCGCCGGCAAACATCCCTTCGGTGCGGGTGACGTTCCCCTTATTCGCCCCGATGTAGATTGTTCCGACCGGTCGTCCTTTTTCGCTTTGCAGCGTCACGATCCAGGTCGGATTGCCGCGTTCATCCGTGCGCAAGGTGTAACTGGTCGTGGCAAAGCGCGTGTTCGATTTGTCCGCCGTATGGTTGGCCACGGCAAACGCCCCGCTCGAATCGAGATTCAATCGCGCCGTGTTAATAGTTGCGCCTTCGCTCGAGCCGACCACGGAGCGTGTCGGTGTCCGCTCGGATATGATCCGGCCGTTACTCACTTCCACCTCACGCACCCCACCGCGCGCGTTCGAATCGTCGATCAAAATTTTCCACGTCTCGGGCTGCGGATCACCGCCCACACCCGTTACTGAAATGATGTGATTAACATAACTGCGGTTCAATCGCTGACCGACCGTGCGCAACGCTTCGTAAGCGGTGGCCCGTTCTTGGGCCATAGCCGAACTGGCCGCAAGCAACATCACTCCCAGGATTTTCAACATGCGCAAAACTGAACAACCGGTTATCGAAGCTGTCCATTGGTTTTGCTGCGGGATTCCTTTCTGTAGGGGACGAATTTGAAAGAAATTGGGAACCAAACTGCTTCCCCTACAGAAGATGGTGCACATGAAGATGTCGATCTTGCGAAAGTTTTCCCGCATCCGGACTTGAATGAAGAGAAACCTGTGTTCAGCCTTTCTATAGCGGGATGAAGAGACAGAAAATCGAGTTTAGCAGTCACACCGGCAATCTCGCGCTCATGCGCAAATGGGTCCGCGGCTTTCTCGACGGTTACCCTCTTTCCGAAAAGGAACGAACGCTCATGGTCCTCGGTATCGACGAGGCCTGCACCAACATCATTCGTTATGCTTATCAATTGCGCGACGATCAGCTCATCGCGTTGTCCATGGAGGGATTGCGCAAATGCGTTCGCACGCGTCTGCGCGATTACGGCGAGCAAGCTAACGCCGATGAAATGCGCGGCCGATCCCCTCAGGCGGTCAAACCGGGCGGTCTCGGCTTGTATTTGATTCGAAATGCGTTCGATCGCGTCGATTACATTTTAAAGCCGCGCGGCACTGAATTGGTCCTGACGAAAAATCTGGAAAGACTCGATGAAGCCGCCTGAATTTCTCTCAATGCCCGAATGCACTGTAGGGGACGCTGTCAGCGTCCCGGTCTATTTAGTTGGGAAGCTATCAGTTTCCCCTACAGGATGAATCAATAGATGAAGCCGCCAGAATCCGATCCCGCATTTGAGATTTCACTAAGGCCGCCGGCCTTCAGCGAGTTCACGGGCCAGATCAAGGTGCGCGAGCGGTTGGAGCTGATGGTGGCGGCAGCGAAAAAACGCAACGATGTGCTCGAACATATTTTATTGAGCGGCCCTTCTGGTCTCGGCAAAACCACCCTCGCCCACATCATTGCCAACGCCATGGGTGTGAACATCAAAAACACGAGCGGCCCCGTCATCGAAAAAGCGGGCGAACTCGCCGGATTGCTCACGAGCCTTGAAAAGGGCGACGTCCTTTTCATCGACGAGATTCAGCGTCTCCAACCGACGATCGAAGAATACCTTTACCCGGCGATGGAGGATTACCGGCTCGACATCATCATCGATCAAGGGCCACAGGCGCGCAGCCTTCGATTAAATCTGCCAAAGTTTACCCTCATCGGCGCGACGACGCGCGCCGGCATGGTGA
>JBEEGY010000029.1:0-2956 GCA_041167145.1 Verrucomicrobiota bacterium | reverse complement strand
TGTTGCAGGGATTACCAACTACGAGCACGCGCACGTCGGCGGCGGCGTTCTTCTCAATCGCCTGTCCCTGTCCGATGAAAATCTTGCCGTTGATCCCGAGCAAATCACCCCGTTCCATTCCCGCCTTGCGCGGTATGCTCCCGACGAGCAGGGCCCAATTCACATCGCGAAATCCTTCGTCAAGATCGGCCGTCGGGACGATCGATTTCAAAAGCGGAAACGCGCAATCGTGCAGCTCCATCACTACGCCCTCGAGCGCACCGAGCGCGTTCGGGATTTCGATCAAATGCAACGCGATCGGCTGGTCTTGGCCAAACATCTCGCCGGAAGCGATACGAAAGAGAAGCGAATAACCGATTTGTCCGGCCGCGCCGGTGACAGCGATCTTAATCGGAGAAGTCATATAATTCTTTGCCACAGTCCCTGCGTTTGTCATCCCGAACGGAGTGAGGGACCTCTCAGCCCATCCACCATTACGCAAGCGTCCTTCATCCGCGAGGCGAAGTTTACGTTCTCAGATGCGTGGACGCGCAATTATCTTGGTGAGATCCCTCTCCCGCATGGCGGGATCGGGATGACAGATTAAGCGCGCCCCGTCTTCTCCAACAATGCGCGCATCAACCGCATTTGTGCGCGCAAGGCGCGGCTCGAACCGAGCTGCGCGATCGATCGCTGCATGCGTCGCGTCCAGTTCGATTCCGCGGCTGTGCCCGGAACATTGAAACGATATTTACGCCGGAGCAGATCAGTCAGCATGACCACAGCGATCCAGGAGTCGCAGGCAAACAGCGCTTCCATGATCGCCGGATAAAAATCGTCACGGAAGGTTGCTGCCTCAGTTGCCGGACGAAACTGGGCAAACTCGACAATCTTGTTTAAGTCATCCCGCGCCTGTTCCGATGTCGATGTGGCGCGCTCGACCGCCTCTTCCCATAATTTTCGGATCGGCTTGTGATCGTGAGTGGCGTAGGTGGCAACGGAAAGCCGTTCGTATTCGCGACCGGGGACGAGCCGCCCGTGATACACTTCCCATTGCGGGATCTTGAATCCGGCCACGCCGAGTGAGCGCAGATTTGGCCGCACGTAATCCGGGACCGTGCCCAAATCTTCTCCGATCATCCGCGTGCTGCCGGATTCTTCCAGCACGACGCGCAAATATTCTTCGCCTTCGCGCCGATTCATTTCGCAATTCTCCCAGTTGGTATCGTCGCGGGGCGCAAAATGCGGCGCGCGACCGCCCGTCCGCTCCAGCATCTGGTGGTGATCGAGGGGAAGAAATTCTTTGTTTCGATCGGGCCGCCACGGGAATGCGTAGATGCGATAGAAACCCAGGACGTGATCGATGCGGAAGAGATGAAAGATACGCTTCACACCGCGCACGCGTTGCCGCCACCAATCGAAATTGCGACTGCGCATAACATCCCAGCGATAAAGCGGAATCCCCCAGTTCTGTCCCCACTTTTGCGTGAACCGGTCGTCCTTGAAATACGGCTCCGGCGGCGCCCCGCCCGACCAATCGAGAGAAAACTCTTCACGGCGCGAGAACACATCGGCGCTGTAATAACTCACACCGAACGGGATGTCTCCCATGAGCGCGACTCCACGCTCTTCGGCAAAGGACCGGATCTGGCGCCATTGTTCATGCGCGATCCACTGCACGTAGCGAAAGAAATTTTGACGTCGCGCGAATGTCGACTGCCGATCCTGCGGAAGATCGTGAAGCCAATCACGCGCTGCTTCAGTCGATTGATGTTCGGGCCGCCACGCATCCCATCTTTCTGTCTCGCCATTTTCTTCCATGAGCGCGCGAAAGAAAACGTAATCGTCCAGCCAGGCGAATTCTGCTTCGCAAAACGTTCGGAAGCTCGCTTGTCGATCTTCACTCGCCTGGTCGCAAAACCGGGCAAAGGCCTTTTCCAATAACTGCCGATTCAGTTTCTTGACCGCTGAATATTTCACCGGCCCGCGACGAAGCTCGGCCAGATCGACCCCGGCAACTTCGGCATCGAAATCTTCGCGCGTTAAATCCTCCGGAGAACCCGGCGCGAGATGCAACGTCGTCGGCTCGATCGCCATCGCGCTGATCGCGTTGTATGGACTGTTATCGCCGCCCGTCTCATTGATGGGAAGCAGCTGCACCAGTTTGAATCCGGCGTTAGCCACCCATTCGATAAACTCGCGCAGCGCCGCGAGATCGCCGATCCCAAGATCGTCTTCTCTGCGCAAGGCAAACAACGGCGCGAGCACACCCGCAATTCGCTTTTCCGGCGACAGATTCATGGTTAAATGCGGCCCCTTTGCATTCGCTACCCTTCGACAGCCATCCTTGTCATGTCGAGCGGAGTCGAGACATCTCTCATTATTCGCTTTCTTGGCAGTAAGAGATTCCTCGACTTCGCTCGGAATGACAAAAGAAGCTCAGCCCCGTTGCACCTGCCAGTCTTCGACGAGTTTGTTCGGGATTTCTTTCAGGAAACGGGAGGGCCGTTGCAACATGTCGCCATAGCCCGCATTCAGGCGCATGTGCGGATAAGTCAGGTAAAGCTCGTCGCGCGCGCGTGTAACCGCGACGTAGAACAGGCGGCGCTCTTCCTCCAACGCATCGCGTGTGTCGAGCGAACGCGCACTGGGGAACATCCCATCACTCAACCAGATCACGAAGACAGTGTGGAACTCGAGCCCCTTGGCCTGATGGACCGATGAAAGATTCACCGCTTCCTTGTCGGCGGTTTGGTTCGGGGCCGCTTCCGCATCGACATTGCTGATGAGCGCGAGTTGCGAGAGAAATTCATTCACATCTTTGAATTGGCGCGCAAACACAGCGAGCTGGTTCAAATCTTCACGGCGCAGTTCGTAATTCGTGAAATTCGCCTTGGCGTAGTCGTCGTAGATCGCCTCGACAATCGACGTGATCATTTCCGACGGCGGATTCGGCTGACCTCCGGGCGCGATCTCG
>JBEEGY010000028.1:0-3984 GCA_041167145.1 Verrucomicrobiota bacterium | reverse complement strand
CCGCCGAATGCGCCGCATCTGCTCACCGAAGTGCAGAAACATCGCACAGCGGTGGATCGACATCTGCAACACACGGCCGAGCTCGCGCTTCTTTCCAGCCAGATCGACAAGCAGGAGCTGCGAAAATTCTATTTCAGCGTTGTCTCCGTGCTAGCGCTTCTCGCCATCATTTTGCCGCTCGTTTTTCAATCGCCCGCGAAACGGGAATGGCTGCCGCAGGAAACGGAAGCGATTCTTTCCCTCAATACCGATCAAATCGAGCGAAGCGATTTGCCAAAGCGCTGGCGCAAAGAGCAGCCGGAAGTCTGGCAGAACATTTGGAATGGATTGCTCGGCAGCGCTGTGCGCACACCGGTCTTAAATCTGCAACGCGAAACGCTGCGAATCACCCGCGCGGTCACGGCAAACGAGCCCGGCACAATACGGGAATTCATCCTCGTAGAAGCGCGCGGCGATGTTTCCAAGGTCATCCATTCAATCGGGCAGGATAAGACCTTCGAAAGGCGCGTCATCAGCGGTCTGGCCATCTGGCAGCGGCCCGACCTGACCGTGGCACGGGTTGGCCCGACCACACTGGCGGTCGGCGCTTCTTCGGAAGTCGACGAACTGGTGCGCGTGCGCCTCGGCATTCAAACCGATCTCAAGATCTCCGGCCAACTCTTCGATCGCTTTCAAGCATTGGATCGTGAAAGCGCGTTACGCTTGATCTCACGCGATCCGACCGATCTTTCGCGTATTTTTTATCCGATCTTTTCGCGCGAGTTGCTCGATACTTCGCAACTTCTTGGCCTCGCCCTCACTTTGCAAAACCCGGTCAAGGCGCGATTGCTGTTGCGCTTGAAATCAACGCAGCTGGCCGAAGAACTCGAACGCCAGTTGCATAGTGAGCCGCAGCGCTGGTTGCGATTGCAGGATTCGGATCTGCTGCTTTATGCGCAACCGCCCGAAATCGGCAGACAAGGCGGAAACCTCGAGCTTCATTTCGTTGTTCCGGAGAATAGTGCTCGACTTCTCCTTCAGCGGATCGCAAAGACAGACAGCGCCGCGGTCATAGCCGGACAATGATTTTTCGTGTAATCGACACCCTTCTCCGCGGCGGGATGGTAATTCTTTTGGCGAATGTTTTTTCGCAATCCGCGCTCGCCCAGGAAACGATACAGCTGATCGACATCAAGGCGCTGGCTCCGACGATTGTCGTGGAATTGCGTTACGCCAGCGCGAACAACATTGTCGGCCGTCCTTTATATCCACGCGGCACAAGAGCGATGGTTCGTCCGGAAGTCGCGAAACGGCTGGCCATGGTCGAGGATTTTCTTCGCCGGCATCAGCACGGATTGAAAATCTGGGACGCGTATCGGCCCAAATCAGTGCAGGTCCAGCTTTGGCAGGCTTCCCGCATGAACGAATACGTCGCCGATCCTGACACGACTAACGGTTCCCTGCACTGTTGGGGCCTGGCCGTCGATGCGACTCTGGTTGATTATCGAAACAAACCCGTGCCAATGCCGACCGATTTTGACGATTTTACTCCCGCGGCCTTTTGGCATTACCAAGGGGACAATCAATATGTTCGCGCAAACCTGGCCCTGCTGCAGAAGGCGATGGCCCAGGCCGGCTTTTATGGGTTGCGCGCGGAATGGTGGCATTTCATCACCCCGGACTGGAAAAAATACGTGCCGGATCCGAACTTTGATTTCAGCTCGCGCCCTCCTGAGCAAAAAAACAAATCATGATCGATCTTTTATTGCGCGATTTCAGGCAGCCCGAGTACGTCCATGTTCTGATCAACCAGCTGCCGATTCTCGGCCTGGCCATGGGCTGCATTGGATTGATCGCCGCTTTGTTGCTACGGAGTCGCCCCGCCAAAATCGCTACGCTCCTCATTGTCCTGATCAGCGCCGCATCGGCCTGGCCGACGTATGAGTTTGGCGAACAAGCTTACGATCCCGTTCTCACAATGGTCGACGAACACGGCCAGGCCTGGCTGGAAGCGCACAAAGCGCGGGCCGAGCAATTCATTAATTATTTCTACGCGCTCGCTGTTTTGAGCGCGGTTGCCATCGCCGCGCCGGTCAAGTGGCCAAAATCTTCCGTGCCGCTGGCCATTTCCGTTCTGCTCCTTGCCTTCGCGGTTTTAGCCATGGGCAGTTACATCGCTTACGCCGGCGGAAAAATCCGGCACCGCGAATTTAGGAATACCCCGCCCCCGCCCGCGAAGTCCTCTCCGGAGCCGCGGACCTAAATCGACAACGTACTTCCGTGTGCCTGTGACAACTGACCTGAGCGTTAAGGAACGCAGCGTTGAAGGCCACAGTGCGACGCTGAAGAAAGAGCTCGGTCTGCGCGATCTCGTTCTCACCCAAATTGTTTTTGTCGTTGGGACAAGCTGGGTCGGCACCGCCGCCAAGCTCGGCTCATCTCATCTCTTCTTTTGGCTGCTCGCCATCGTGCTTTTCTACATTCCGCAAGCTGCTGTCGTAATTTATTTGAATCGACTCATGCCGTTGGAAGGCGGTTTATATCAATGGGCTAAGTTCGCCTTCAATGAGTTTACCGGTTTCATCGTGGCATGGAACCTCTGGTTGCTCGCCATCACGGTAATGGCTTTGAGTGGATTGGTTGTCACCACGAATCTTTCCTATTCGATTGGTGCGAGCGCCGCATGGATGCAGGAGAACAAATGGGTCGTCTCGATAATTAGCTGCGTTCTATTCGTCAGCCTCGTGGCCGTTTCGATTCGTGGATTGTCGCTCGGGAAATGGGTCCACAACACCAGCGGCATCATTATGCTCGTCACTTACGGCGCGTTGATCGTTCTGCCATTCATCGCCCTTGGCCGCGGTGAACTGAAAGAATACCGCCCATTCGCCCTGGCCGTGCCGACCTTGTCCCTTTTCTCTATCAACATCTTTAGCAAGATGGCCGTGGGTGGATTGAGCGGGTTCGAATATGTTGCCATTCTGGCCGGCGAATGCCGTTCTCCCGCGCGCAACATCGCCCGCTCCGTTATCGTGGCCGCGCCGATCATCGCGTTGATGTTTATTCTCGGCACTAGCTCGGTTCTCGCCTTTACCGGCGGCAAAAACATCGATCTCATCGGGCCGGTGCCGCAAACATTGAGTATCGGGTTCCGTTCGTGGCCAATCGTCGGCGCCATCGTGTCCGTGGCCATCTTCCTTCTGGCCAGCCGCGCCGTCGCGCTCATGAGCATCTATCTCACCGGCAGCTCGCGCCTTCCCATGGTCGCCGGTTGGGACAAACTCCTCCCGGCATGGTTTACAAAACTGCATGCGCGCTACAAGACGCCTCTCAACTCCATCCTCTTCGTCGGTGCCGTGACTCTCGCATTTGCCCTTGCCTGTCTCATTGGAAACGGCGCGCAGGAAGCGTTTCAAGTGGTCGATAACGCCGCCACCGTATTTTACGGAATCGCTTACGTGGTCATGTTTGCGATTCCGCTCGTCGGGGCGAAAGAAATTACCAAAGGCGCGCCAAACTGGTTGCGGATCGCGGCGCTTTGCGGAGTCGTGGTGTCACTCATTGCCATTTATTTCACCATTTTTCCGATTGTCGACGTGCGCAACCGGTTCATCTTCGCGGCGAAAATCATCGCCGTCGCCATCGTTGGCAACGCCATCGGCGTAGCGATCTTCGCGCTGCGCACGAAACGGCGCGCTTAATCAGCGCAACTTTCCCCAACCCAGCGCAAATACTCCGGCAGTCCACCCACCACGGGCATGAAAATGATTTCTGGGACTTCGTAAGGATGCAGCGAGCGCAATTTCTCCTGAAAAGCTGATTGTCGATCTTCGCTCGTCTTGAACAGGACCATGATCTCGCTGCCGGTCTCGATTTTCTCCTTCCATCGATAAATCGATTCGATTGGCGGCAATAGGTTGGCGCAGGCCGCGAGCTTTTCCTCCACGAGCTGATTGGAAATGCGTCGCGCGGTGGTCGCGTCTGGGAACGTGCTCAGCGCGAGCA
>JBEEGY010000027.1:0-5387 GCA_041167145.1 Verrucomicrobiota bacterium | reverse complement strand
CTGTAGGCGATTAGAGGCAAAGATTGGTCGGCTGCTTTAGACGCGATTCCGATCTGGAATATCAAAGCTGTCCAAATTCATGCGCTATCTGAACGGCGCGCTCGATATCGGCGCGAGCCCTCTCGGGTTGATTGTTTTGCCAGCTTCGGATCGCCTTCTGCGTGATCGCAGCCAGCTCTTGCGGAAGCGGATGCTGCCTCTCGATCAGGAGCGCTCGCGCGTATTCAATCGCTTGCCCGACGTCGTTCTGACCAAGGGCCGCCGCGATCAACGGCCAGAGCGCCATCCAATCGAAGCCATACGGATCTTCCATCCCATGCCATAATTTTAATGCTTCGCATCCGAGTCTCTCGGTCTCCAAATAATTGCCTTCGCGCCACGCGACCCAGGCAAGGTTGGCGTTCGCCATCGCGACATATTCGATCATTTCGAGCCTGGTCGCGAGCTCGCGCGTGCGCGTGGCGTAACTTCGGGCTTGCTCGAGATGATCGGCGCCGCGGTGCGCGACCGCCAGGTAAGTAAGGCAGCGCGCCTGTATAACAAGATCGCCGCATCTTTGCGCCAAATGAAGCGCAGCCTCGCCGTGCTCGATGGCGCTGGCGTAGTTACCGCGCCAAAGATTAACAAATCCAAGGACGAAGCGGATATGTGACAATTCCGGCAGATTGCTGGAACCTCGGCTTTCGGAGAAGGCGAGCTCAGCCAGCTTCAGGCATTCCTCATTCGGGCGATATCGAGATTCTGTTAGATACGATAGCGCCAGCTTCTCAAAAAACTTCCCTCGTTGAATCGGTGTCCCCCGTTTTTCGATCGTGGAGCGATAGCGGTCGGCCAAAGCCATCATTTCGGCCGCCATCCCCTGCCAGTAAAAAAGTTGCAGCCGTTCGAGCTGAATTTGCACCTTCTCCTCCCACCACTTGGCCGTAGACGCGTTCCCCGCCTCGCCGAGTTCTTCGTCTGCCTCGTCAAAGGCGTGGCCCGTCTCCTGATAGTGCCGCTGAACGTTGTGGCTGAATCCGGTCTTGCGATGAAGGCGCGACCGCCACACCGCATCGTAATTCGGAACCAATGACCGCGCGCGTTCGTACGCTGCTCTCGCATCCGCATGCTCGCCCACGAGCGTCAAGACGTCGGCAAATCCTTCATACAACTGCGCGGCCGAGCTTCGAATTGGGCTATCTTCCTTCGTAAGATTCAGCCGTTCTGCCTGCGCGATGGCCGATCGGTAGAACGCCAGCGCTTCAGTATTGGCAAACATTGCCTGGGCGCGCTTGGCCGCGCGTCCCAGATAATGAACTGCCTGGGCGGCCGCTTCCGCTCGCTCATAATGATAACCGAGAGTGGCGGCAAGATCGTCGAGCCTATCTGGGAAAAGCTTTTCGATCGCCTGGCCGGCGGCCCTGTGCAGCTCCCGGCGTCGTGCAAGGAGCATTGAGCCATAGGCAACCTCGTGGGTAATGGCGTGTTTAAAAACGTATTCGTCCGCTTGCAACGCCGCTGTTTCGGATGCGTGTTGTTCGCCCGATTGGATGAATTCCCGCCGTTGCAATTCGTCCAGCGACCGCGCGAGGCGCTCTTTCGTCGAGGTTGGCTCATAAAGATTACTCAGCACACGCTCTTGAAAAACACGTCCGATCACGGAAGCCTTTTGCAGTGCATGCTTGTGTTCGCGTTCAAGCCGATCTATGCGGGCCGTCAAGACTCCTTGAAGCGTCTCGGGAATATCAATCGAGCGCAGTTCGCGCGCTACCACTGCGCCCTCTTTTTGTAATACGACAACTCCCGAGTCGATGAGCGAGCGAAGTAATTCTTCGAGGAAAAATGGATTTCCTTCCGCGCGATCAAGAATTAGATCCCGCATTTCTTCCGGCAAATTTCTGACTTTTAATAGCTCTTGGATAAGCGAACCACTTTGCTGGCGGGTCAGGGGCGACAATTCTATGCCTCGATAGCTCGCTGCGTATGCCTCGCGCGCTCGCGCCAATAATTCGGTCACTCGATTTTCATCCGGACGCGTAGCGCAGAATAAAAGCAATGGCAGCTCCGCAGTGAGAGGCATGAGCAGCTCGAGCACCTGCAACGAGGAAGAATCGCACCAATGCAAATCTTCCCAAACTAGGACGAGCGGCTGCTTTAGAGCGCGCGCCCGAACGAAATCGTGAAACGCCTGCAGAATCCGATTCCGTAACGTGTCACCGCTGAGGAATTTTACGCGCTCCTCCATCGCCGGCTCCATCGAGAGTTCAAGTGCGCGGGCCAGATAGGGATAAATCTCCGCGATGCCATGCGGAAACTCCTGCTCCAGGTCCTTTCGCAACGCCGCTTCAACCGCCGAGGCCGGGACATCGGACTTTATCTCGAGCAAGCTGAAAAGGATTTCGCGCGCGAGCCAGAAATTCATGCCGGAGGTATAAGAAAGCGCGCGACCTTCTCTCCAAGTCACGTTCGCACTCAAAGAAGCGCGTCCTTCCGCCAGCAATCGACTTTTTCCGAAACCCGCCTCGCCAACTAATGCGAAAACAGTTCCATCCCCCGTTTGCAAGTTCGCTAGTGCGGCGCGTATCTCATCGATCTCACGCTCCCGGCCGACGAGCGCAGCTCGCAGACCCGCGATCCCGCGAATCGACTTGGGCGCGGCCTTGATTCCGATCAAGCGATAGACTGGCATGTCCCCTTCCTTTCCTTTCAAGGACATGGGCGGCAGGTCTTCGAAATCAAAAAGCGCGGCTGTGCGGCGATACGTGTTTGGACCGACGAAAATTTCACCGGTAGGGGAAGCGTCTTCCAACCGGGCCGCCACATTCACGGCGTCACCCATCACGGAATAATCTTGTCGACCCTCTGCGCCAATCTTCCCGGCAATTACTGCTCCGGTGTTTACGCCGATATGGAGATCAAGCTCGGTGTTGTGGACGCGGTTGAATCTGCCGATCGCCTCCATCATTTCCAGCGCCGTGCGCAAGGCGCGTTCCGGATCGTCTTCATGCGCCACAGGCGCGCCAAAAAGCGCCATGATCTCGTCACCAATGAACTTGTCGATCGTGCCTTCATATTTTTGCACGACCGGCACCAGATGTTTGAAGCAGTCATTGATGAGAACTCGCACGTCCTCCGGATCCAATTTCTCCGCCAACGCGGTGAAGCCGCTCACATCGACAAAAAGGACGGTGACGATCTTGCGTTCGTCATCCGCCGCTCCCTCCGGGCCGGCGGCCTCGATTTTGGCGAGCTGCTCGCGCAACGCTACAAGGGCCGAATCAACCACTTCGTCACCGAGCGTGAGACGCTGGGCTTCCAGGCCGGCGATAGCGGCGGTCAGTTTTTTCGTCTGCGCTTCTCGGTCGGACATAGCGACGACAAATGCGATTCGGATTCCAAAAATTTCGAATCGGCTAACGCGTCGTTCTATAAGATATGGGGCGATTTATCGAGCTATCTTTAATCACCAACCACTCGCACGCCTTCTGTCGCCGTGCGCTTCGTGTACAGCTCACTCAGTCGCTTTGTCATTTCCCCAACTTCACCGTCGCCGATGGTGTGCTTGTCGATCTTAGTGACACCGGCGAGTTCGCCCATCGTGCCCGAGCAAAACACTTCGTCGGCGCGATAAATGTCGTCGAGCTTCAGATCGGTCTCAGCGCATTTGATTTTTTCCGCGATGCAAATCTCAAGCACAGTCGCGCGCGTAATTCCTTCCGGACAAGCCACGACCCGCGGCGTCGCGACCCTGTTCTTTCGCACAATGAACAGGTGCGTCGCGTTTGTCTCCGCGACCAATCCGTGGATGTCGACCATAAGCGCGTCGTCCGCGCCGGCCTTGTTCGCTTCGATCTTGGCCAGGATCGAGTTCAACAAATTGGCGTGATGAATTCTTGGATCGAGAATTTCCGGCGGCGGGCGACGCACCGTCGCGGTGATCAATTTCAAACCACTTTTCGAGTAAACCGGAGCCTTGTGCTCGGCCAGGACGATCAAGGTCGGTCCCGATTGGTTGAGGCGGGGGTCCATCCCGGAAGTGATCTTCACTCCGCGTGTAAGCGTGAGCCGGATGTGCACGCTATCGTGCATCTTGTTCGCAGCGAGCGTGCGCTTGATCTCGTCGATGATCTTTTCGCGCGGTGGAAGGTCGAGAATCGATAATGCGCGCGCCGAACGCTGCAATCGATCAAGATGTTCATGCAGCTTAAAGATGCGGCCGTTATAAAGCCGGAGTCCTTCCCAGACGGCGTCGCCCCCTTGCACCGCAGAATCGAATGGACTGATCCCGGCTTCATCGCGATGCACCAGGCGGCCGTTGATGTTTACAATCAGGTCGCGATTTTTCTCGTTAAATTGCTGGAGCATCTTATTTCTCTGTCATCCCGAATCCCGCCGTGGCGGGATGAGAGCCCTCGCATTTGCAGACAGATCACACAAAGTACCTGACGACTTTACCACATCATAGAAGATGGTCTGTTTTTCGATTGATGTGATCGCGGGACGGTTTGTGAGGTCCCTCGCCGTCTGCGCGACTCGGGATGACACGCGGTCTTAGCGCAGTCGATGTTCATAAAGCCGGTCATAACATTCGCGGCAACGCTCATGAATTTCGCGCAAGCGTCCCGGCACCGGTCCGTTCCCGGGCCGATACGGCTGAAACGATGTCGATCTTGCCACTTCGGCGTACCAATGTTTTGCCCAGATGCCATCGGAGCCGCGGAGTCCGGGCGGCCACGACAGCATTGCCTTGTCGAACTCAACGCCAATCGCATCGCAAAGGAGCCGCAACATCCGTTCTGGATCTTGCAGAACATCCTTAGCATCGATGACAATTGGGGCGGACAGCGCACTGCGTTGTCCGCTGACGCCGCAACGCGGCGTTCCCACTACATTTTGCCGCACCCAATCAAAGATCTCGGCTTGCTGCACGAACCCCAGATCTTCCAACGCTGGATCGTCGTTCTTCTTTATATATGACGTGATCACTTCGGCTGGGTCGCGGATAAGAAAAAAATTCGTCACCGCCCCCAGCCATTGCCGGTCCACTTCCGGCAACAGGTGGTGCGTCATTTGTTTCTGGAAAAAGGTCTTCGCCCTGTTCGGGATTGGACCGATGAGCTGACTAACCACTTTTCGCCAATCGGTTTCGCCGCTCGCGATTACTTCCTCCGCGCCTGGGTGTTTCCTGCCGGTCGCTCCCAAATAATAAGCATAGAACGGTTCGTCCACTACAATCGTATCGGCGCGACTTCCCCAAGAACGCATCATGGCCGTAGAGATGTTGCGCGGCCCCGACCACATGGCGATACGGATGCAATCCGGCGCAATTGCCATTCCCAGACAATCAAGATATCGGCCGCCTTTGGCCAGTTTCTAATTCCTGGAGGACCGTTTGGTGGACGCGCCTT
>JBEEGY010000026.1:0-5293 GCA_041167145.1 Verrucomicrobiota bacterium | reverse complement strand
ACGTGAATTTGCATGTGCCAAGTCTGTTGAGCGCGACCGACGACGGCAAGGCGAAACGGAACGGAACACAGGCAGAATGCCCGTGTTCCGAAAAACGCTTGTCAGACTGCACGCCGCTCGCCAGCATCCGACGCGCTATGGAAGAACCCACTAAATCGAAGAAGCCCTTATTGGTGGGCCTTGTCCTGCTGCTCATCTTCGCCGGCGCTTACGTTTTCGTGCTCACGAAATACAAAAGCGAAGGCGAGAACCGCGCCGCGTGGCTCGAGCCGGACACCCAAAAAGCGGGCGAGAACCGGATCGACGTGACCGGCCGGATCGTCACCGCTGATCCGATAAAAGGCGACGTCATGGTGCGCCTCGAGTTCACCCCTCATGGTTCGTTCTTGTCCGCGGACGGCGCCACCCTTGCACGCGATCTCGAACTCTACGTCGCCAGTGCAACCGGCAAAAACGTGCACGAATTCAAGAAAGGGAAGCGGATGAATCCGGTCGAAGCGGTCGTCGAGATCTACGAAGGCGAGCCGATGGATTATCCGTTCGACGCCCACACCGCCGAGCTAAGTTTCTTCTTTGAACCGGCGGCAGCGAAGGGCGGCGAGACCGGAGGGAACGAATCGATTCCAGTGGCGGTGGAGCTGCGCGGTTCAGTTGCCGGCCTGCGCATCGACACCGAATACGCAAAGGGAAATACGCCGGATCACTCGGTGATCGACATCAGCCTCTCGCGCGCGACAACGGCGGTTTTCTTTTCCGTGTTCATCATGATCGCAATGTGGGCCTTGACGATTGGTGTGATCTTCCTGGTGTTCCGGGTGTTCGCCGGCCATCGCAAGATCGAGATCTCGATGTTCTCGTTTCTGGGCGCGCTCCTCTTCGCTTTTCCGGCGTTGCGCAACAGCCAGCCGGGCACGCCGCCCATCGGCACGCTAAGCGATTTCATCGCGTTTTTCTGGGCGGAAGTGATCATCGCGCTGTCGTTGCTGGCGGTCGTCTTGCGCTGGTTGACCCGTGGCCCGGGAGGCGAAGCGCCGAAGTAAGGACGCGGCCGGCTTCAGCGCGCTTGTGCGAACTCGTTAGGTGCCTGCACCTAAAGAACCCGGTGCACGGGAAGGTCCAACGTCCACCTCGTGTGCCAACACTTTGTTACGGCACCGCACGATACCTGGCGGCGAGATCGGGTTTCTGCCACTTCTCGTAAAGATCCACGATACGTTTGCGCGCTAATGTTCTCCATCTTTCGTAAAGAGGCGTCCTGGCGTGAGGTTTCCACGAGCTGAGGAATTCGTAACTGCGGACAATTAATGACTCGCCTTCACTAAATCGATCTTGCGCAATCAAACACTCACCTAACGTCCCCTCCGCCAGAGCCATTCTAAAATCTCCTTTCGGAAAATCTTTTTCAGCTCGACCCAGAGCCTCGCGGGCAAAGGGGTCCGCTTCTTTCACCCTGCCCGTGCGGGCCAGACTCATGGCTAGATACTCGAGTGTGTAAATGAATTCGGGCCGGGTCTCGAGATGCAGTTTGCGCGCTAATTCAATTGCCGCGCTTCCCGTTTCTATCGCTGAGTTATAATCGTCTCCCAGCCAGCAGGCTTTGCAAAGAGACACCTTTGAACTGAAGACGACCTGACTTTCGCCTTGTCCTTGAGAGATGGTTTCGCATTCGCGAAGAACTTTGATACCTTCATCATAATGGCCTCCGTCCGCGAGCGAGTCGCCCAGCCTCTGGAGCGGCCCTAACCACCCTGCCGTGTCCTTGGGGAAAAGGTTTCGCGTTATCGCCAGAGATTCACGCGCCTTTTTTTCGGCAACATCGAAATCGCCTTTTAAGCTTAAAGCAGTAGCCTGCCGGTCGAGATTGAAAGCAAGATAGAGGTTCTTATCGCCCAGGGTTTTTCGGTAAATGTCCTCGCTTTCGAGCAGGAATTTTTCAGCTTCATCGGGTTTGTTCTTCTCGAGCGCATCCATACCCAACGACACGAGCGTCGCGCCAAGTTCCCACCGCGGCTGATTTGAGATTTCACGAAATTCGGCGAGCGACTCATGGAGCAAGGTCTCGCCTCTTTCGACATCACCCGAGAAGAGCAGACAAGAGCCCAAATCTGTTTTGATAGCGGCGAGAATTGCGCGTTCGTTTCCCTGCAACTTTGCACCAGAAGCGACCTGCAAAGCTTCTTTCAACAAGGAAATCGCCGCCTTTGAATCGCCTAAGAAGAATTTTGTTGTCCCCAAAAAGTCCAGGGCTTGCGCAAGCCTGGCGTTAACAGCAACCCCCGCATTTCGTTGCCGTTCCTTTCGATAAAACTCCACCGCCTTTTCCAAAAGCCGGGTTGCTTCGTCCAATTTAATCTGGCGCATGGAAAGCACTCCTAATTCCACGCTCGTGGCGGCGACGGCCGCGTTTTCTTCACCGTAAAGCTGGGTCTGCGTTTCCAGCGCCGCGCGCAGGTTCTTTTCCGCCAAATCGTACTGTCCTTGCGAAGCGTAGGCGCTGCCGATGGTTCGCAAGACTTGAGCGCGGACTTCGGGCTGGTCGGCGAGTTCGCTTTCAACTTGCGGCGTGATCTGATCGAGCATGGTATTCACTGTCACATCCTTCCTTTGCGCCACGGGCGAGACGGAAGTGAAGCTTTGGTTCGAGAAGGAAAGCATTCGCTGGAGAAACTCGCTGATGCGTTCGGCTTTTAGTCTTTCGTGCTGCGCCACATCGCGCTGCCCGCTTGCGATCCTTCCCTCCCACAACGCGACAACCAGACCGCCAATGATTGCAAGTGCGACTAAAAGAGCGGCGGTCACTGCGATGCGATTGCGCCGGACGAATTTCGAAGCGCGATAGCTGAAAGTGTCCTTGGACGCAATCACCGGCAAGCCGTCCAGGTACCGCCGAACATCCTCGGAAAATTGGCCAGCGGATGTGTAACGTCGCGACGGCTCTTTGCGCAGCGCCATCAAGGCGATCCTGTCGAGATCGCCCTTAAGAAATTTCGAAGTCCGAATTTCGAAGCTCGAAGTTTGGGTCCTTGCCGCTGCCGTGCTCGGACGCTCCGGATCCTGATCGGTGATCGCTCGCGCAATCTCGTCCGGCCGATTGGCTCTTGTCCGATATGGACTTTGGCCGGTCAGTAAAGCGTATAGAACAACCCCCAGGCTGTACACATCGCTCGCCGTGGTGATGGCATCGCCGCGGACCTGCTCGGGGCTGGCATATTCCGGCGTCATCACTCCCACCAGCGTCACTGCCGGCGCGGATTCATCCGCGTTGAGTAACTTCGCGATTCCGAAATCGAGCAACTTCGGTTCGCCTGCTTCGGTCACGAGAATATTCGACGGCTTGAGGTCGCGGTGAATGACAAGGTGCTGGTGGGCGTACTGGACCGCGGAACAGACTTTGCGGAAGAGTTGAAGCCGCGCCGCGATGGAAAGACTGTGACGATCGCAATATTGGTCGATCCGAACGCCTTCGACATATTCCATGACGAAAAACGGAATGCCGTTCGTGGTAACTCCACCGCCATAGAGATGGGCGATGTTAGGATCGTTCAGGCTCGCCAGAATTGTTTCTTCGTGGCGAAACCTAGTCACGATTTCCTCCGTTCTCATGGCGGCCCGGACAAGCTTCAGCGCCACTTTCCGGCGGAGTTGGATATCCTTCGCGAGATAGACCTCACCCATTCCGCCGGCGCCGATGAGGGAGACGATCTCGTAGCCGCCGATGATTTCGCCGGCGTGGAAAGCGCCTTCGTGGACAAACGATTTCGCCGCGAGATGCAAGGCTGGCATTTCGAGGAATTGGACTGCGCGTTCGTCTTCGCGCAGAAGTGAGTCAATGTCCGCGCGCATCAGCGGATCGCTTCCGCATTCCTCATCGAGAAACGAGGCCCGCTCTTCGGGCCCGTATTCGAGGGCGCACTTGACCAGTTCCGCCACCCGTTCCGCCCGCTGGTCAGGCATGCACCGGGCTTCCTCTTAACTCGCGACGGAGCCGCGTGACCTCTGCGACGGGGGCGATGCTCATTTTTGAGAAGGCCGATCCTACCGTCCCTGGAGGGCAAGCGGAAGTATTTTCGAAAATCTTGTCCAGTTTCGCCACCCGATTGCGCGTTGTCAGGTGGAGATCCCTTATGAAATCGAATCAACTGCTCAAATTTGTCATCGCCGCCCTTTCGCTTGCTGCCGCCGGATTCGTCCGCCCCACGGCCCACGCCCAGTCAGCGATCTTCCAGCAAAATGAGAATGGTCAGGCCCTCGGCCTCGACACCTGCGGAATGCAGCATTTTGCCTCCAACACCAATCTCTGGACCCGATCGGAAGTGCACGCCCTTGATTGCAACAACAACAGCTATCTCGCTGATGTGAGCAATTGGAACATCTCGACCTATCCCAACGGCGCGACTTTCAATGTAACCATTCCTCCGACGTCCCGGGCAGCCGATTTGCCGCAAGGCGCGCATCTCAATGAATCTGTCGCGGTCGGCAATCTCACTATCAATGCCGGCGCCTTGTTAACCTATGACGCAAACAATAGCGGGGGCGCCGGCGCTCATTCCGTAAACTTCACCCTCAACGGTGGCACCCTGACTAACAATGGCACGCTCAAGTCCATCGGTCCGACAGAGGCCGGCCAGACCTACACGTTCGCTGTTAACACGCTCCTCACCGGGTCCGGCATCAGCAATTTCGGCTATGGAACCGTCCTCACCGGCCCTGGCATCCTTACGATTGCCAGCACGCAAAATGTGATCGGCGGTGGCAACGTGACGTCCGATTTGCCGCTGGTTAATCACGGCGTAATCACGGCGGATGGTTCGAGCGGGTTTTTCGGCCATAACCTCATCACCTTCATGAATTCGCAGATCACGAACACGGGCACGATTCAGACTACCGCAGGAGGGGCGATACAGTTGCTGGCCAACGTCACCATCAACAACACCGGCGGGACGCTGCGCGCGAGCAGCAGCGACCGCTTTAACATATTCAGCGGTGCCACGATCACCGGCGGCACCCTGGTGAGTACCAGCAACGATCCGAGCCGCGACGAACTCTTTTACATTACCACGGCGACGCTGAACGGAGTTGCCATCGCCACCGGCACCAGGATCAGAGTAGATGGCGGAATTTTGACCCTCAACGGCGCGATTGCCAACAATGGGCAGATCAATTTCGCCAATACCCAGAACCAGGCGGGCACGGGCCGGTTCAACATCGCGAGCGACACGACTTTTTCCGGCACAGGTTCCACGATCATTAATGGCTCCCCAAACACGATCGCTCCTGGCAAAACACTCACCCT
>JBEEGY010000025.1:0-11180 GCA_041167145.1 Verrucomicrobiota bacterium | reverse complement strand
GGGCGAAGCCGACCTGGAAAAATGGTCGGCGCTGTCCGATGGCGATCTCAGGGCAAAGCTGTGTGAGCTGCCGGGTGTGGGCGCAAAGGTTGCTAATTGTGTGATGCTCTTTGCTTATGAACGTTTGCGCGCTTTCCCGATCGACGTCTGGATTGAGCGCGTTTTGAGGGAGAAATATTTTCCGAGAAAAAGGAGGGTGACGGCAGACGGGTTGCGTGCATTTGTTGAAACGCACTTTGGCGAACACGGGGGTTACGCGCAGCAGTACTTGTTTCATCACGCACGGATGTCTTCACGAAGATCCGGAAGTGCAGGAGATTCCTCGACTGCGCTTCGCGGAGCCTCTCCTGAGCGAAGCCGAAGGGGTCGGAATGACAAGGAGGGCGCGCGGACAGGTGCGTATCCAACAAGGCGCAAGAGGTCGCCCGGTAAAGCTTTGAACAGGCGGGCGGGCGCGTTTTCTAAGATCGACAGGGTGAAACGCTCGGGTTTGTGACGGTCTCTCAAATAACCTAGTGTTTAGCTTCTAAATTGATGACGACGTCGGAGTTCATAATTGGCCATTCGGAGGATGATGCGGCCGAGCGAAGGGACGAGCCGCGCAAGATTTTGTTCGCGCTGCTGGCGGCCCTGCTCCTTCACTTGATCGTCGGGTATTCGATTGCCGTTTCCGGTGGATTGTTTTCGTCGCAACCCGTGGCGGAGGAAGACAAGCCAATGGAATTGACGATGGTCGATCTTTCTACGCCGGCGCCGGTGACAAAAAAGAACACGATGTTCATGGACACGCCCGATTCGAAGAAGGTGGCGGAGCCCCCGAAGGAACAGACATTCGAATCGAACGCCAATTCGAGAGCGGCCAGTGAGCAGCCGGCGACAGGCGACCTGCCGTTGCCATCGCAACAGGGGAAGGATCGCCCTAGCATTGATTTGGAAACTCATCAGGCGTCGCTGGCCCAGCAGGGTGCGCCGCCGCGGCCGAGTGTCGCGCCGCAGGAGACTCCGCAGCCCTCCGCAACTCCGACACCACAACCGACCGCCACCCCGCCGGAGCAGTTTGCCATGTTGAGGGCGACACCCACGCCGAGTCCCGAGACGAGGCCGAGCTCTACCCCGCAACAACAGGCTTCTTCCTATCAACCATTCAAGGAACAAACACGACAGTCAGGGCGCATAACAAACCGCGGTATCGCCTCCGTAAACGCCGTCGGGACGCCTTTGGGTCGTTACAAAAAGCTTCTTTACGACAGCGTTGGATCTCGATGGTACCGTTACATTTCCCAGCGCGGCGACATGGCGGGGATCGGCACGGCGCATGTTGTTTTTTCCATTGACCGAAGCGGTCACGTGCAGAATCTCAAAATGATCGAAAACACGTCGAACGAAACCTTCGCGAATATCTGCCTGCAATCTATTATGGAAATCGAATTGCCACCGATTCCTGAAGAGCTCGCCAGTAGCCTGCCGCCTGAGGGGTTGGTAGACGAGATTTCATTTACAATGTTCGCAAACTAATGTTCGCAGGTTTTATCATCGCTGAATTGCCGGAGTCGTTGCAGTCCGTAACGGCGTTCTTCAGCCACGGCGGCATTTTCATGTGGCCGCTGCTGGCGTGCTCCATCGCGGCCGTAACCACGATCATTCTGCGCACGTTCGCTTTGCGGGAAAAGAATGTGCTGCCCCTGGCGATCGAAAGTGAAATGGAGCGGCTCGTTCCGGGAGCGAGTCCGGAACGTCTTGGGCGGATCGTGCACCACGATCCCTCGTCCCTTGCGCGCATCGTGCGCGTCGCCCTGCAGCATTTGCGCTGGCCGCGTTCTGAGAACGTTGAGGCGGTGCAAACCCGCGCCCGTCACGAAATGGTCCGGCTGGAAAAGGGTCTCGTTATTCTTGAGGTAGTCGTCGGTATCGCGCCGTTGATTGGCCTCATCGGAACAGTTTCCGGCCTTATCCATGTTTTCGCCGGTCTCGGCTTGAGCGCCGGCGCCTCGGACACGAAACAAATCGCGCGGGGCATTTCCGAAGCGCTGAGCACGACGATCTTTGGATTGGGAATCGCCGTTCCCGCCCTGGTCGCTTTCGTTTATTTTTCGAAGAAAGTGGAAGTGATGTCGGTGGAAATGGAATCGCTCGTCACCGATCTTCTTTCCAAATGCTATTACGGCCGCGTGGCCGGCGAAGCCCCGCCGCCGCGCCAGGTCTTGCCGGCACAACCGGCGCCGCTGGTTTGAGCTGAGCCACTCACGTCATGAAATTCGCTGTCAAAAAACGGCGGGCGCCGTCCATCATCATTGTCTCGCTCGTCGATATCCTGACGATCCTGCTCATCTTTTTCGTCGTCTCCACGACCTTCAAAAAGGACCAGCCGGAAGTGCAGATCAACCTGCCGGAGTCGAAAACGGCCACGAACGCGCCGGCTGAGTCGGAACACGCGATTGTCACGGTCGACCAAAACGACGAGATAAAACTGGATGGCAAAACCGTGAGCGTCGATGAATTGCAGGGCGCGGTGAACGAGCTTCCGCCGACGCGCAAGTCTTCCCTCGCTATGCAGGCGGACAAAAAAGCGTCCTTCGGCACGATCATTAAAGTACTGGACGCATTGAAGCTTGCGGGCGTGAAAAACTTACCGGCTTTTACGCGCGAGGGCGGAAAATGAAATTGTCGATCTTGCAGTACGGGGACCCGGTCCTGCGCGCCAAAGGCAAACCGATCGATAAAATCGACGATCGCATTCGTGAACTGGCGACGAACATGGTCGAGACGATGCACGATGCCAATGGCGTCGGGCTCGCCGCGCAGCAGGTAGGTGAGGCGTTGCAGCTGACGGTACTGGATATTTCGCGAGTGGAAGACCGGCCGAGCACGATGAGTTTAAACGGCGAATATGTCGATCCCAAGGCGAGTATGCCGATCATTTTGATTAATCCGCATATCATACTGGGACGCGAAACCGACGTGGGGACGGAAGGCTGTCTGAGCTTTCCCGAAATCACGGGCGAAATCGAGCGAGCCGCATCGGCGGTCGTGCGCGCGGAAACACTCGAGGGGGAAAATATCGAAATCGAAGCGACCGGACTGCTGGCGCGCGCGCTGCAACACGAAATCGATCATCTTAACGGGATACTGTTTATCGATAGAATGAGCTCGGCGGCAAAGGCGAGCTTGTCGAGCCGCTTAAAGCGCCTGCAAAAAGAAACGAAACGCGGTCGCGGGGCCGGTCAACAATCGCTCGCAGAGACCGCGCTTTAAGGTGGATCGAGCGGTCATCGCTCCTCCCATGGTCGCGGTCCCTCGATGCCAGGCAAGGCGGCGAAGCCGCATTAATAATATCGCCCGCGGAGCGGACGATCCACCTCAAAGCGCCTTGTAATCCACCGTGATGGTGCGGAAAACGAGCGCGTCATGCTGCGCCGAAAAATAGAAGAGTTCGAGCATGGTCGCGCCGACGATCCATTGGTACCCGACGAGGGTTTGAATAACGTCGGAATCGTTGTCACGGGTGCGTGACACAAGTTTGCCGGTGCCGAACTTTGTGTCGAAATAACGGCGAATCTCGCCCATCCGCTCGTTGTAACGTTCGATCGTCCAGTCCGGATATTCATATTGCAGTTCGACGCCGAAGAGTGAGCCCTCCTTGAACGTAAAGAGGGTGCGTTTCAATCCGGGATGCATCAATCCTTCAACCGTCCAAACGTCGCGATTCTCTTTTTTGTCGCGCGAAACAATCTTCGCCTTCGCGCCATTGAGGACAGCTTCTACTCGCGAGGTCGTGTCATTCCAACGAAATCCAAAAGGAGGCAGCAATTCCTCGGCGGCCCTGGCCGAAGAACCCGCGAAAAGAAAAATAACGAGCGAAAAGAGAACGCGCCGCATGATTAGCTGACGATGAGATGGTGCAAGAGCGAGCATTTCACGGACGAAGAGGTGAAAAGTGCGCGCGCCCACCCCTGTGGTCAACTTCCCGTGCACGGGTGGATTTTGTCGTGCTCGGGACAATGTCCATTCAGTTTTTCAGTCAAGATTTTTTTGATTCGCGACAAAAAATAAAGTTCAGGTTTTTTCTTGTCGATCTTGGTCGTGATTTCTAATCTCAAGCCGCTGGCAGGGCGGAAGGCAGTGAATGTGAATAAGATGTGAACAGCTACGATAAATATTACACGCCTAAAATGAACAACGCCATCGCACGAACCGATCTACGAACGAAAAAGCATGTCGATCTTGCCCGCCGTCGGCCGATAGCATGCACCTCTATTAAGGTTTTACCCTCGTGCTTGGGGCATTTCGCCAACTTATCGCCATCTTTTAGCAGCTTAATACAATTGATAATCACAAGACGAAGTCCGCGTTTACCGAGGCAATTTCACCCGGTATCGGCCTTTGTGGCATTTGTGTAACGCTGTTAACAAGTCGGTATGGACGAGAAGTGTGCTCAACTCTGGCAAAAGCTGTCGGCCGCGCTGAAACCGCAGGTCAGCGCCGACACCTTTAAGCGCTGGTTTTCCGCCGTCGAGCTCGTTGATGCGAACGATGGGTCGCTCACCTTCCGCGTCCCGAACAACATCTACCAATTTTGGATCGAGAGTAACCACATGGCCGCGTTGCAAGCGGCCATCGTCACGGCATTCGGCGCGCCGCGTGAAGTGAATTTCCTTTCGCCGGCCGAACCCTCGGTTAGCTCGGTCTTAGAGGGACCGGACGCAGAAAAAGAAAGCAAATCCGATTCTGTGCGCGAGACGAAACCGAGCGGGACCGCGATTGGGCTGAATCCGCGAAATACTTTTGAGTCATTTGTGGTGGGGCCTAACAACGAGATCGCGCATGCCGCCAGCCTGGCTGTCGCGCAATCACCGGCCAAAACTTACAACCCGCTTTTCGTCTATGGCGGGGTCGGACTCGGCAAGACCCACCTCATGCAAGCGATTGGCCAATACGTTTTGGCGAAAAAGAAGAGTCCCAAAGTGATGTATCTCTCGAGCGAGCTTTTCATCAACGAGTTCATCGACGCGATTCAGCACAGCAATCTGGTTAAGTTTCGCAAGCGTTATCGCCAGGCCGACCTGCTCTTGATTGACGACATTCAGTTTCTCGGCGGAAAGGAACGTTCGCAGGAGGAATTTTTCCACACTTTCAACACGCTTTTCGACGGACATAAGCAAATCGTGCTTTCGAGCGATCGGCCCGCATCGGAAATTGCCAACCTCGAGCACCGCCTGGTCTCACGCTTCGAATGGGGCCTGACGGCCGAGTTACAACCGCCCGACGCCGAGACGCGCATGGCGATTTTGCGCAAAAAGGCGCGGACCATGGAGATCAAACTGCGAGACGAGGTTCTTGAATTTTTGGCGAATCGCATCCGCACCAATGTCCGTCGCCTGGAAGGCGCGCTCATGCGAGTGGCCTCGTTCGCTTCACTTAGCGGCAAAGAACTTACGAACGAAGTGGTCGAGCATTTGCTCAAAGATATTTTGCAGGAAGAAGCGCGGCATTCGATCACGATCGAGCAGATTCAACGGCGCGTGGCCGAGCATTTCGATATTCGCCTCGCCGACATGACGAGCAAACGCCGTCCGGCCAACATCGCTTTCCCGCGACAAGTTGCGATGTACCTGTCCCGCGAATTGACCAAGGCGTCGTTGAACGAAATCGGCGACGCATTTGGGGGCCGCGACCACGGCACGGTCTTGCACGCCTGCAAGACGGTGAGGAAACGTATGAAAGAGCAGGACAGTTTAAGACAGACTATTTCTTTCATCGACAGTTCGCTGAAACGCTGAGCGCACCGGTTGCGCGGGAATGGAGAACATCCGGCGCATGAGACTTTACGGTTGCCGAACAAAATCGGAGGCCTTACATCTTAATCGCCCAACCGATCATGAAATTTAGTGTCACGAAAGAAAAGCTCCTGGAAGGTTTGCAGCAGGTCCAAAACGTAGTCAGCACGCGCACCACGCTGCCGATTCTTTCCAACGTGTTGCTTCAGGCCAACGGCAACGAAGTTCATCTCACCACCACCGATCTCGATGTGGGTGTGCGCGGAAGCTTTGAAGCGCAGGTGGAAAAGGAAGGTGCCACCACGCTGCCGGCCCGCCGCCTCTTTACCATCGTGCGGGAATTGCCTTCCAGTGAAATTCAAGTCGATGTCGATGGAAAAAACGCTGCCTCCATTCGCAGCGGCCAAAGTTTCTTCAAAATTCTCGGTTTGCCCGAGGAAGAGTTTCCGCCGCTGCCGAAGTTCGAGAATGCCAAGGTCGTCACCATCCGGCAAAAAGATCTGCGCGACGGTTTGCGTAAGACCTCTTATGCGATCTCAACGGATGAAACACGCTATGTGCTCAACGGTGTGTTGTTTAGTTTCAAGGAGAACAAACTCACCCTCGTCGCAACTGACGGTCGGCGGCTGGCCATGGTCGATCTTGAGCTCGAATTTCCGCGCAGCCACGAAGCAGATATCATTGTTCCGACCAAAGCAGTTACCGAGTTGCAGCGTTTACTCACCGACGATGACGAAGTCAAAGTCAGCGTCGGCAGCGGCCAGATCGCATTCGATCTGAACAAGACTCTGCTTGTCTCGAAACTGATCGAAGGGAACTATCCAAATTATCGCCAGGTCATCCCTTCGGAAACGAAAGAGCGCGTCACTCTGGAGCGCGAAACATTTTTGAACTCGTTGCGTCGCGTCTCGCTGCTGGCGAGCGATAAATCGAACTCGATTAAGCTCAGTTTTACCAAGAACAACATTGACATCACCGCCAACACTCCGGAGGTCGGCGAAGCCAAGGAATCCCTGGCTGTCGCATACAAGGGCCGCGAATTTTCCATCGCGTTCAATCCCGAGTTCCTAATGGCACCGCTCCGCAACCTGACGGAGGACGAAGTATTTCTCGATCTTATCGACGAGATGAGTCCGGGAGTGCTGAAAATTCAGACGCCCTTCCTTTACGTCCTGATGCCGATGCGCATCAGCTCCTGATTCGTTTCGGTCGCTCGAGGTGGATCAGTACTGCGTGATGGCGAGAGTGAGAACAACGCCGCCGTAAAGCAACACGGCACCATGCATGAATCGCCAGCGCGTGTTGTTGTAACTGCCCCAATTGATTTGATCGCGTAGGAGATAGGGCATGGTTACCCAAAGGAGGCCGGCGATCACCAGGATATAGGCAAAAACCGTCACGATCAGACGCGACGGTTCGTAACGGAGGAAAGCCGCGTCGAGCAGCGGCTCCGCCGCGAACAGGCAAAGTATCCCAAGCGCGCGGACGGCCAGGAATTCATCGACAAAACGCAAGACGAGCAAATAACCGATCGGTAGCGCGATGAGGAGTGGCCGACGGAACGAGGAAAATTCGCCCATCTCCATGGTGGCGAGAAGCCAACAACTCCAGGCAAGAGCGGCGGTGAGCAACACGATCCCGGCCATCCGCGAGCGTGGCAATCGTTTCGCCCAATTCTGCACCAGACTTGGCTTCAATATTCCCGGAAGACTGAGGAGAATTAGGAGAGTGCCCGCGATCAGGCCGGCGGTTTGCAATGATAAGTGGTAAATCATGTGGTGGTAATTGCTTCAGTTGCAGCGGAGCAAACAACGCGAGTCCAGAACAAACTAATCCCCTGAAGGTTTTTTACGCCATGCATCAGAACTGAAAAGTTCATTCTGGGTTACGATTCATCTCTGGATTTTGTTTATCAACTTCTCTCGTAAACCCCAACTGTTTCTCAAGATCGGCAATTGAAACGCGGGGATCTCCCATGAGCGGATAGGGAATCAGTCGCGTTTCATCTACATCAACTTGCAACAACCATACACGCCGATCTTTGAAGTAATTGAGCAACTTCCGATTCTCCGCCGGATCCATCTCACGCGCCCAAATTACGCGGGCGTTATCAATATCTGCTTCGTTAAAGACCCATTCGCCAGAGTTGGAAAGATTCGGGGGATAATGCACGATGATCAGATGCTTGCCACCTTCGTGTTGGAGTTGAGTAACGATTTGGTTTCGCCGTGCATAGCGGGAGTCATTTTCTTGAGCGACGCGCCAAAATGTGTGCGGCAAAGATAATGCGCTCAATATCAGGCAACCGCGTGCCAAAAATAGACCCACGGGTTTCCCGTGCCAACGCCACAGACGCAAATGTCGCAACGATTGCACGGCGAGGACGAAGAACAAACCGAACGCCGGCGCTGCATAGTGAAAAAAAGTCCAGGTGACCTGAAGCAAGGCCGCCGTAAATACCGCCCAGATGAGCAACGCGATCCGCATCCATCGGTCGTTGAGCGCCCAAGGCAGCGCCGCGCATCCCAGGAGTAATGGCCAGAGTCGCAATTGGCTGCGGACCAATTTCGCGCCTCTTTCAAGCACCCCGGCCGCGAGACCTCCCAAGGTTTGCTGCTTTGTATAGTGTCTCAGTTCCCAGCCCGTATGAAAATCGCGCATTTTCTTGTGATGATAGGCGGGCGTGGGTGGCGGATTTTGCCAGAGAAAGATGGGCGCTGTATGGTAAGCAGCGGCGTAAACCTGGTAGGGCATCCGAAGCGCATCGTGAGTTACCCGCCAATTATAATAACCCATCCAAGCGGCCGTAATTGCCAGGCCAACGGCAACAGGACATCCGACTCGCACAATCATCTCGAGCATCAATGGCTTTTTCCACGCGATCGTTCCAATCGCCAAACCCGCGAGCAAAATGAAAGTCATGACGCCCCCTTCGTAGGGTCGACAAACTAGTAACACCGCCATTCCCAACGTCATCAGCGCCGCATCGCGCGCCCGGGGCATAAGCGCGTAGCGGGGAAGGTGTAGGAGCGAACCGTCCGCTCGCTCGCTCTCTGGGCGACGCTTACCCAGGACGCGCCGAAATCCTCCAAGCGCCAGTGCACCGCCGGCCAAGGTTAGGCTACCTCCCCAGTATCGCTGGCTCCACGTGAGAATTTCCGGGTGAACGACCGCCAGGAGCGCGCCCACAATCGCCCAACGAGGCGGCAACCAGCCCATCAGCATCCAACATATCGCCGCGCACGCCAGCGCAGTGCTTAGCCAGACGCCCACAACCGGATGGCCCAGCACGCGGCCCAACGCGAGGATCAATCCTTGCCCCGGAGGATATTTGGAGGCGTAAGTAGGCTGTTGAATCGTGTGAAACGTTTCGAAATGAACCCAGAGAGGATGTGGCGGGTTCGTTAAGCGGCCATGTGCAAATGTGTCGGCGGCCAAAAGATAACTGAATTCGTCGTCCACCTTGGGCAAGGGCAGGCCAACAATGGCCGTCAGGCCGACAACGATGGTCAGCGAAAGCAAACCGACCATCATGATGGTCAGAGCGCGTTGCCGGGCGAGTCGTGCCAGCGCGCGCTCTACTTTGCGAAACCATCTCGCGCCTCGATGCGGCACGAAAAACGCCAGCGCAAGCAACAAGATGAGAAGTGTGCCGTAAAAGAAAATCTCTGGACCGGTGCGCGCCCATTGGGAGTCCGGCAAAAGTTTATTGGAGAAGGTGAGCATGCCTCGGCCGCCACCCGTCTTTATCCGTGCCGCCCCGAGAAGGGCGGAATTTCCTGTGGCGCTGAACGAGGAGGGTGCATTTCGGAAAGAGTGCTTGGCCGTCCGTACAAACTAAAGCCATTGGCGCGTTCTATCCTAAGATCGACAAGTTGGCCGATGAACTTATCCCCGCCTTCAAAGACCGCGATCTTGTTCGTGCGCGTTCGCCCCATAAGGCGGGCGGGGTTTGTTTTGCTTGGACCTTCGCATAAAATTTCCACGTCTTGCCCGACGAGGTGCTCGTGCGATCGCCGCGCGGAAGCATTTACGATCGAGAGGAGATCCTGGTTGCGCTCCTCTTTCACGCGCTCGTCTACTTGTTCTTCCATTTCCGCGGCCGGCGTATCGCGACGAGGCGAATAGCGAAAGACAAAAGCGTTGTCGAATTGCATTTCGTCGACCAGAGCGCGTGTCTGCCGGTAATCATCATCCGTTTCGCTGGGAAATCCGACGATGATGTCGGTTGTAATCGCGATGTCTTTGCGCGCTTTTCGGACTTGCCGGACAAGATCGACGTATTTCTCCGCGGTGTATGTGCGGTGCATCGCCTTGAGAATCCGGTTGGAGCCCGATTGCAGCGGCAGATGAACGTGCTCGGCCAGTTTTGGCAGATCGCTGAAAGCATGGATCAAGTCTTGGCGAAAACCGATCGGGTGCGGTGAAGTGAAGCGTAGTCGCTCCAAGCCGTCGATTTCGTGCACGGTCTCGAGCAATTGCACGAACGGACTCTTGTCGCCGACCTTGGGAAACTCGTGCCGGCCGTAAAGATTCACGATCTGCCCAAGCAACGTGACTTCCTTAACTCCCTGCGCGGTAAGCGCGCGGACTTCGTGCGCGATCTCGGAGACGGAGCGACTGCGTTCCGATCCGCGCGTCTGCGGCACAATGCAAAATGTGCAGTGCATGTTGCAGCCTTGCATGATGGAAACGAACGCGGTCGCCTGTTTCGGGGCGAGCGCTTGTTCGCGAATCGTTTCCTGCGACCCCGCTTCCCCGGCAACATCGACAATGGAAAAACGGGGATCATCCATGCGCCGGTTTCGTTTTCGCTCCAAAGCGTCTTCGACGTAGTCCGCGACGCGATGAAATTTCTGCGTGCCCACGACAAGATCGACATGCGGCAGGTTCTTTAACAGCCACCCGCCGCGCGCCTGCGCCATGCATCCCAGAAATCCGAAGACTACGTGCGGCCGATCCTTGGCCATGCGCCCAAGCATCCCCATTTTCCCAAGCGCTTTCTGATCGGCCATGTCGCGCACGCTACAGGTATTCAAGAGCACGACGTCCGCCTCGGTTTCGTTCTCCACCCGCTCGTAGCCGCGCGTGATGAGCGAATGCGCGACCTGTTCCGAGTCGCGCTCGTTCATCTGGCAGCCGTACGTCTTGATGAAGAATTTCGGCATGGACGGGCGAATAATACACGGGCGACCGGCCTTCGCCACGCTTTCCGCGTGGCCGCTGATTATCCGCTTCCCAACATGTCGATCTTTCCGTTTTAATCTCGAAGGAGTTCGGGAATGAAAGACGGCACACCGGCAATCGGCGTCATTGGAGGCAGCGGCTTGTACCAAATAGACGGGCTGCAGAACGTCGCCGAGCACAAGATCGACACTCCCTTTGGCGCGCCCTCCGACGCGCTGA
>JBEEGY010000024.1:0-2971 GCA_041167145.1 Verrucomicrobiota bacterium | reverse complement strand
TGGCCATGGACCCATTGTCCACTCGCAGCCGCGGCGGCGCAGCAACTTGGCAAGCCGGTCAAGCTCGTGCTCAGCCGCAAGATGATGTTTCAGACGGTCGGTCACCGCGCGCGCACGCAGCAGCGTGTGCGGCTCGGTGCCACACCCGATGGTAAACTCGTCTCACTAATGCACGACTACGTTTACCACAGATCAATGCTCGATGATTATCACGAGAATTGCGGTGAAGCGACGGCGTTCCATTACAGTGTGCCAAACCTCCGAGTAAAATTCGGACGCGCCAAGCGCAACATCGGCACGCCGTCCGACATGCGCGGCCCCGGCGCCGTGCCCGGACTTTACGCGACCGAGTCGGCCATGAACGAACTGGCCGATCAACTCAAGCTCGATCCGGTTCGGCTCCGCGTGCTTAACGAGCCGAAGATCGATGAGTCGTTAGGCATTCCATTCTCGTCACGTCATTATCTCGAATGCCTCGAGCTTGGGGGAGAAAAATTCGGCTGGTCGAAGCGCAAACCGGAAGTCGGCTCGATGAAGAGCGACGGGTTGATTCTCGGCTGGGGAATGGCTGGAGCCGCGTGGGTCGCCGCGCGATTCGACGCCGCGGCTAATATAGAGCTCCGCAACGACGGCACCGTGCGGGTCGCATCCGGGACGCAGGACATCGGCACTGGCACCTACACGATCCTCGCGCAGCTTGCGTCGGAGAAAACCGGTGTGCCGCTCGACAAAGTTGAAGTCGCGCTTGGCGATACATCGCTTCCGGAAGGTCCAGTCTCGGGCGGTTCGATGGCGACGGGATCGTTAGTCCCAGCCGTCTTTGCCGCGGCTGACAATGCGATCACATCGCTGCTAACCGTCGCAACGACAACGCCTGGATCGCCCTTTGAGAAGCAAAAGCCCGATGATCTCGGATTCGAAGGCGGCCATGTTTTCGTGAAAGCGAACGGCCCCGCTGGCGGTGTGCCATTCGCGGATTTGCTAAAGCGCGCCAACCTCCGCCTCGTCACCGGCAGCGGCAGGGCCGAGGCAACGTTCGGCGAGAAAAAGCCGAAGTTCTCGACGCACTCCTTCGGCTGTCACTTTGTCGAAGTCACATGGCAACCGGAGATCGCGCGGTTGCGCGTCAATCGCGTCGTGACCGTGATTGATGCGGGCCGCATCATCAATCCACTGGCCGGCCGCAACCAAATCGAAGGCGCAGCCGTGATGGGAATCGGCATGGCGCTGTTGGAACACACAACTTACGACCCGCAAAACGGCGCGCCGATCAACAGTAACCTGGCCGACTACATGGTGGTGGTAAATGCCGACGCGCCGCCGATCGACGTGCATTTCCTCGACTTCCCCGACAAAGAGCTCAACGCACTTGGCGCGCGCGGCATCGGCGAGATCGGGCTCGCCGGAATCGCCGCCGCCATCACTGCAGCCGTTCATCATGCGACCGGCGTGCGCGTACGCGAATTGCCGGTGAAGACCGAAGACCTGCTGACCTCGTCTGTTCTCGCCTAACGAGTGAAGCATTAAAGCAGATCATCCGGCGAGTCGGGGAAGGTCCATCTCGTCCTAGCACTCGCTATAAATGGTCGCGGACGGTAGCGTGAAGGCGTTCACCGCAACCGATCGTGCGCCCCTCCAACGAGGGAGCACACATCACCTCGCAAGCGGTATTTCAAAATCCTACCCTTGCGCGGTAGCGATGGATTCGCTCCGGGGAGTACGTTCCGGCCATGAATGAAAGCGATACCGGACTGAGCAGATACTTGAGGGAGATCGGGCAAATTCCTCTATTAACGCCGCAACAAGAGATCGAGCTCGCAGCAAAAATTAAAAAGGGAGATGCCGCCGCGCGCGAGCAGATGATCAATGCGAACCTACGGCTCGTTGTCACCATAGCGCACGATTACGCCAATCTCGGCCTGCCGCTGCTTGATCTGATCTCCGAAGGAAATATTGGATTGACCAAAGCGGTCGAGCGGTTCGATCCGACGATCGGGGCGAAGCTGAGCACGTATGCGATGTGGTGGATCAAACAGTCGATCAAGCGCGCCCTGGCCAATCAGAGCAAAATAATCCGGTTACCGGTTCATCTTGGCGATAAAATCGCGAAGGTGCGCCGCGTCTCGCTGCAGATGAGCGAACAGCTCGGGCGCGAACCAACCGACGACGAACTTGGCGAAGAAATCGGCATTGCCGGCGATAAAGTCGCGCGCTTAAAGAGCGTCGGTATCCGCCCGGCTTCACTCGACGCGCCGCTTTCAGACGATGAGTCGACCGAGTTTGGCGCAGTTGTTGAAGACGAAGAGGCGCAAACACCGTTTGAATTGTTGCGCGACAAAGATATGCGCGGCGAAATGGATGGCCTGATCGCAGTGCTCGACGACCGGGAGAAGAGAATCATCTCTCAGCGGTTTGGTCTCAACGGTGGAAAGCCGAAGACCCTGGAAAATGTTGGTAAGGATTTCGGCGTCACGCGGGAGCGTATTCGTCAATTGCAAAACATCGCGCTGGCCAAGCTGCGCCGTGCTCTCAGCAAAAAAGAGGATCGTTTGGCCCAGCCACTAGAAGCGTAAGGAAACTATGAGCAGAACCATCGAGGCAAACTTTTTCCCGCAGGCCGTCGAACTGATCAAAGAGAAGGCGTGCATCTTAATAATCGATAACAACCGCGATTTTACCCAATCGGCCAGGATCGCGTTGGAAAGCACTGGCCGCTACTTCGTCTGTGAAGAGAGCGACGCGGGCAAAGCTCATCAAACCGCCCAGGGCCTTAAACCGGACCTAATCCTGCTCGACATCGCGATGCCGGAGACAGACGGCGGCGAAGTTGCCGCTCGGATTAAATCCGATCCGGCGTTGCACAGAATACCGATTGTCTTTCTGACAGCTCTTGTCACGAAGGCCGAAGGAAGGTCAGGCCTGCGCATTCAGGGACATCCATTTCTGGCCAAGCCAATCAGCCTTCCTGACT
>JBEEGY010000023.1:0-4032 GCA_041167145.1 Verrucomicrobiota bacterium | reverse complement strand
CTCCGCCGTCCGATTAGCCTGCTGTCCACGTTTGGCGCCGTAGCAGGCGTCCAGCTCCAAACGTCACGGTCAATTAAGCCGCGAGAGCGAGATCTTGGTGATCTGCGTTTATTTGTTTTGGTTCGGTTTTTAACGAGGCCAACGAACCGTCCTCGACATGCCGCCTGCGCTTCCTGCAACAAGTCGAAGCCAGTACGCCCCCATTTTTTTGAGAGGGGAAAAACTTAACCCACACCCGACAGGTACTCAAGGCTTGTCCTGAGCAAAGGTCTCGCCCTGAACCAGGCCGAACGGGTCGAATGGATAGAGAATGGAAGAAAACTGCTTGCGCGATGCGCCGGCTTCGGCGGCAATTGACCCATGGCCGAGCTCAAAGATTTCGCGAGTTCCATGGCCATCGTCGTTTCGAGCTGTGATAAATTTTTCGATGCCTGGCGGCCATTTGCGTTTTTCTTCCGCAAGTTTTGGCCGGATTGTCCATTCCCTGTTTACCTCATCGTCAATCGACTGCGTGTCCGCTCAAATTGGATCCGTGCCATTAATGTTGGAAAGGACAAAGGCTGGGCTTCCAACATGGAGCGCGCCCTCGGCCATGTCGCGGAGCCTTACATTCTTTATACCCAAGAAGACTATTTCCTGACCGCGCCGGTAGATCGCCAACGACTGGCTGCCGATATTGCCTACGCCTTCACGCAGGACGCGGCCTCATTCCGTTTTTCCGGGCGCGACCCGGAGGAGATCGACTTCGTTCCGATCAATGATCAATTTGGAATTATTCCCCGCGATTCCGAATGGCGTACGCTCTGTCAGGTAACACTATGGAAGCGTGACGTGTTTGTTTCTGCGCTTCGCCCCGGTGAAACGGCGTGGAATATGGAAGCACGTGGAGGCCAACGAACACGAGACTTTCTCGCGCTTTCGTATGCGCGTCCGGGCGGCGGGCCCATTCATTACCTGCGGTCCGCCATTTCGCGCGGCCTTTGGACACGGGAAGCTCTCGCTCTTTGCCAGCAACATCACTTTGCCATTCGCCCTGCTTTTCGACCGAGTTACGTTTCCGCGCCGGCCAGCCGGCGTTTTCGTCGCGCCATCAATCGCGTTACCTTCGCGCTCGCGTTTGCGAAACAACTTATGCAGCCCCTCGACTTGGATGCGTCGCCATGACAATTTCAAAATAAGGATGTCGATCTTGCGTTGAGTTGATGGATTGTCTAACCGAGCCATTTGATGGAATCTGATCCACTGGAACGAGGAGACGCAAACTCGGGGGAATCGGCCCAGGCAATTTATCGCGCGATTCTCGATTCCGCGCTCGATTGCATCATCACGATGAACGCCGAGGGCCGTGTCCTCGAGTTTAATCCGGCGGCGGAACGCGTTTTCGGGTTTGCCCGCGACGAAGCGGTCGGTCAACAATTAGCTGAGTTGATTATTCCGCCGGCTTTGCGGGAAAAGCATCGCCAGGGCTTGGCCCGCTATTTGAAGACAGGCGAAGGACCAGTGTTGGGACGTCGCATTGAGATCAATGCTTTGCGCCGCGACGGCTCCGAAATTCTAGTAGAACTCGCTATCACTGCCCTCAAGATCAAGGGCGCTGCGGTTTTTACGGCTTATCTCCGCGATATCACCGAGCGTACGCGTGGCGAAGAAGCAAGTCGGCGTTTGGGCGCCATCGTCGAATCCTCCGATGACGCGATCATCGGCACGGATCTCAACACGATCATCACGGATTGGAATAATGGAGCAGAACGCCTCTTTGGTTACGGAGGGGATGAGGTAATTGGCAAATCTGTGACCATTTTGATTCCTCCGGAACGTCACGACGAAGAACCTGGGATTCTTAAGCGCATTCGGCGCGGCGAGCGCGTCCGTCATTACGAGACGGTCCGCTACCGCAAAGATGGTGCCTTACTAAATATTTCCCTGACCGTTTCGCCAATTAAGGATAAAGAGGGGGTCGTTATTGGCGCTTCGAAAATTGCACGCGATATAACTGAGCGCGTTCGCAACGACCGCCGGCGTACCGCGCAATACAGCGTGGCCAGTCTACTCGCTGGCTCCTGGACGTTCGAAGAAGCTTGCCCGCCGATTCTGCAAGTCGTCGCGTCGATTGGTGACTGGGCAGTAAGCGCGATCTGGCTTTGCGACGAACCAGCGCAAACTTTGCATTGTAGCGGTCTATGGCAGAGGGAAGGCGAAAAATCGGAAAAATTCGCAGAATTCTCTCGCTCCGTGCAATTCAAAAAAGGCGAAGGTCTACCGGGTGGTGTTTGGGAATCGAAAAAGCCGACCTGGATCCACGACGTTACCATCGATGCAAATTTTCCCCGCGCCCGCGTCGCGACCGAGGCGAAATTGCGTGGTGGATTTGCCTTTCCTCTGTTTGCCGGAAATTCGATCAACGGAGTCATTGAAATGTTCAGTCACCAGTTCGCGCAACCGGACAAGGATCTGCTCCAGCTCGTCACGGCACTCGGCAGCCAGATCGGACTTTTCATTGAGCGCCGCCGAATCGAAGAAGAATTGCAGCGCCAAAAAGACAGCGCCGAAGCTGCCAACGCGGCCAAGGATCGCTTTCTCGCCACGTTGAGCCACGAGCTGCGCACGCCACTTACGCCTGTTATGATTTGGGCGGGCGGCATGCTCCATCAACCGGACCTCACTCCCGAAATGGACCAGGGTTTGCGCATGGTTGTGCGCAATGTCGAGCTCGAGGCGCGGTTGATTGATGACTTGCTCGATCTCACACGCGTTTCGCGCGGGAAATTAAAACTGCAACTGCAACCGGCCGACGCGCACGAACTGCTCAAGCATGCCCTCGAGATTGTGCGAAACAGCATCGAAGAAAGACATCTTGTTTTGAATGTCGATCTTGGCGCGGCATCTCACGAGGTGATTGTCGATCCACCGCGCTTGCAGCAGGTTTTCTGGAATGTGCTGCGCAATGCGTGCAAATTTACCCCGGAAAAAGGCGTCGTTACGGTACGAACTTACAACCGTGCCTTGGACACGCTCACCATCGAGATCAGCGACAACGGTGTCGGAATCGAACCGCAACTTCTCAACAAAGTTTTTGATGCCTTCGAGCAAGTCGATTCGCGACGTGAAGGTCTGGGCCTCGGCCTCGCCATCAGCAAAACGATCGTTGAGATGCATGGCGGCACCATTTGCGCTCATAGCGAGGGCTTGGGCAAAGGCGCCACCTTCGTCATCGAGCTGCCCACGGGAACCGGCGTTCCAAAAAATTAAACTAAGCGGCGTGTTCGTTCCGCCGTGGACCTCTTTTAAAAAAAGGGTTAATTCCTACTTGACGAGTAGGAGTGTAATTGATTTCCTACTGTAATGGTAGACATACAGTATTCCAGCCAACATGAAATCCGGGCTTCGCGCCCCGATCAACATCGATTCCGAGTTGGAGCGCGACCGGTCCTGCCTCGCGACAAGGGAGAACGCTCTATGGGGTCTAATATGAAAACAGCAAAGCTAATCGCACTCGTTTGGTCGTTCGTGTTCTGCTCGAGCTTATTCTGCAACGGATTAGCGAAGGCGAGTTTTACACCGGACCAGCCCGCGCAGGTAGAGAAAGCAAGCAAGCTCCCACCGGAAGTATCCGGCAGGCCGGAGGTACAGACTGGACAAGTCGGCAAGGACGCGGACTCTCTGAAACGCGCCACTACCAAACAAGCTATTTTAAGTGCGTTCAGCCTCTTATTTTTCAGTGCGTTCGGTTTAGTGCTCTTCGGCAACCTATTTCGAGCTCCTGAAGGCTTCGAAAACGAAACCGGGTTTCATCTTAGGAGAGGGTGCACGAAACCAACGGGGCGTGCTCGCGATAGTCGGCGCTCATGGGCCCATTCATTAGCCCGCCGGACTCCACGACTGGCCTCGAGCGGATTATTGAAAATGCTTGTCTCGGACAAATCGTTTTAATTTCTACTTGCACGGTAGACTTATTTTCGGATACCATACCATTTTAGTAGAAATGAAACTTTCAAAACGCGGCGAGTATGCCCTCCGGGCGCTGATTGATCT
>JBEEGY010000022.1:0-2934 GCA_041167145.1 Verrucomicrobiota bacterium | reverse complement strand
GTTTTCGCGCTTGATCGCCACTGCCATGGCCGGCCAACCGCTTCCGACAAAAGGAATCCGGATAGGCTAATAAGCGTGATTGAAATGATCGGTACGGACCAGCGCCATTTGGACTTCATAATAGTGGGCTCCTTCGCAAAGAGATTAAGGCTTGCGTCTTCTTGACATCGTTTCTCGATGATCAGCTGAGCGTCGCATGGGCCGCGCAGGCGAGAATAATCGCATTACAAATTGGTAATGTGTTTAGCCGTACGCGGGCCTCTCGACTTGCGACTGATGCTATTTTGCCAGGATCTGATCGAACAAATACGCTCGACTCCGCCAGCAGCCGCGTGTTAACGCTCCTCCTCGCTCCCCCCATGAAGCCTAAGAGTTTCTTTCTTTTTCTCTCCCTTGTTTTCTTCACGGCGGAAGCCGGGCTGACCGCTCCGGCGGAAGATAATTCGACCGCGATCGTCTCGCACATCCCGCGCGAGCATGTGCAGTCAACCGGACTGGCCGGCGTTGGCTATAGCAAACGACGGCACATTCTCGAAATCGAATTCATTAATGGCGCGGTCTATCGTTACGTCGATGTGCCGCCGTTGATTTATCGGGAATTGATGTCGGCCGAATCCAAAGCTGGTTACTACGCATCCCACATCAAGAAACACTATCGCTCCGTGCGCGTCCGTCCGCGCGTGAAAGATCAGCTAAAGAATTGAAAGCGCATTGGCGCACGCGATGGGACGCGCTTCGGCAGCGTTTCGTTCTCACGCCTGAAGAAAAACGGGTCATTACTTTTGTTTTGATCGCATTTGTTCTGGGCTTGGGAGCGAAATGTTATCGCGAAGCGCATCGGCAAACCCCCTTCGATATCGACATGAAACATCCATCGCGAAAACATTCTAGTCCCCCGCCGTCGGCACCGCCAAAGCGAACCCCTCGCCTGCCGCGCAAACAAAGTCCGAGCCCGGCAGTTGTTCCAAGCCCCACGGCTAGTCTTCCCGAAAAAGCTCCTTGATCTCTTTCGGCAGCAATGGCGTCGCACCGTAGTGTGACGCGACAAACGCGCCTAACCGGCAGGCGTTCTCCAAAACCTTTCGTGTATCCGTTCCGCGGGTAAGTCCGACCATGAGTCCAGCCATGAACGCGTCCCCCGCCCCGACCGTGTCTTTCACGACAACTTTCGGCGCCGGAGCCGTCACCAGATTACCGCCCTCCCACAAGGCCGCGCCCTCCTCCGCCAGCGTCACGCAAATCCGCGAAGAACCCGTTCCTTCCGCGATCGTTGCGCAAGCCTGCGCAATTTCATCAGGATTACGCGGCGTGTTCGGCGTCGCTTCGCCGGTCTGCAGCCACGACGCGAGCCGGCCCGCTTCCCCATCGTTGAGCTTGATCACATCGGCCTGCTTGGCCAGGTCCAGGACCAATTCCAGATCGACGAACGGTGGACGCAAATTCACATCAAAGAATTTCAACGGACCTTTCACCGCGAGCAGCCGGTCCAACTGCTCGAGGTTATAAGGCGAGCGGCCAGCCAGGGAACCAAAAGTGAGAGCGCGCGCCTTGGCCACTGCGGTCAGGGCTTTCGCTGAAACTTTGATTTCATCCCAAGCCGCCGGCTGAACGAGCTCGTAGGTGGCGTTGCCCTTTCCATCGACAGTTGCAATCACTGTGCCGGTCGGCAGCCCGATCCGCACCCGACTTACGTAGTCGACGTCGACGCCTTTGTGCTTGGCTACCTCCAGAATTTCGTCGCCCAATGGATCCCGGCCCACTGCCGAGATGAGCGAAACGGAGACTCCGAGTTGCGCGAGGTGCGCGGTGACGTTGAAAGGCGCGCCGCCCGCGTGTCGCCCCGAAGGCAAACAATCCCAAAGTATTTCGCCAAAAGCGAAGAACTCTGTGTTCATCTAGCGTTGAGCCTTCTGTTCGAATTTTGCGACGCCATCCGGCTCGTAAATAAAAACCAGATCCTGATCCATTCCCTTCGGATCAACCGAACGTTCGAACACGAGCAGGTTCTCTGTCCCAATCAGGCAATGTTCCATGCCGGGTTCGAAATGAAATTTCGCGCCGGGCGCAAGCGCCTCGACCGTGAGCGGTTCGTCGGCGGCCCGGCGCCAGAGGATGAGGCCCGCGCCTTCTTTCACTTCGAGACGCTCGTCCTTTTGCTCGTGCATTTCGAGCGCGAGATATCCGCCTTTTCGGATCACGAGAAATTTTTCAACGCGCGGATGTTCGTGAAACGTTATGACAACACCGCCCCACCCCGTTTGAATCACATCCTCCCCGCCGCGCTCGAGGCGGGCCAGCAACTCGGCGAACTGCGCCGGCGTTTCTCCTGTTCCCAAATTTTCGCTCCACAATCGGATTGCTTCCCGGCAATAGCGGTTGAACGCAATGCTCGAATCGATCGGTGATAGTTTGCCTAGTTCTGGCGCAATTGCCGCGAATCGCGGATCGCCCGCCAGCTTGCCGTGATTCAATTCAAAGACAGCGCTCATGATTCGAACCAGAACTCTCGATTACGATCACGAGCACGATTTTTGGCGGTCATCCCATTACTCCACTTCTCCATTACTCCAATTCCCCATTTTCTCAGTGTCCTCCCGTTGCCGACACACCATGCATGGCCTCACAACCGCTCAATCTCGGCCACAAAAAGCCGTACGCCGCGACGAAGGCAAAACAGAACAGCGGCACAATGAATCCGCGCGAGAGATCGTATCTGTCCCCCACCGCTCCCATCACTTTGGGCAGAATCGCGCCGCCCATGATGGCCATGACGATGAACGACGACGCTTTCTTCGCCCGCTCGCCGAGTCCGAAAATGCCGAGCGCAAAAATGGTAGGGAACATGATCGACATGAAGAAATACGTCAGGAAGACGCTCATCACCGAGATCCATCCCAATTTGCAGAAGATCAGGAGACATAGCACGACACTGAG
>JBEEGY010000021.1:0-4570 GCA_041167145.1 Verrucomicrobiota bacterium | reverse complement strand
CGCCTGGTTTGAACGCATCGCGGTAATCACGTGCGAGCCTTCGCCCGATCCTGTTTTGCAAGCCGAGCCGGCCGAACAGCAAATATTATGTCGATCTAACAACATGAGCGCGGCTTGCGACTCGATTCCGTCGAAGGAAATGTTGGACGTGTTCGGAAGTCGCGTGGCCGCCGCTCCGTTGACGATCGCGTTGCTCACGCTTTCGAGAATTCCTTTTTCAAAACGCTCGCGCATGCCGCCGACGCGTGTCGTCTCTTCGCCGAAACATTCAGTGGCACGTTCCGCGGCCTTTCCGAGCCCGACGATGGAGGCCACGTTTTCCGTGCCGGCACGCCGGCCGTTCTCGTGACTTCCGCCAATCGTCGATGAACTGAAACGCGTGCGTTGATTAATATAGAGAGCACCCACGCCTTTCGGCGCATGAAACTTGTGCCCGGAAAGCGAAAGAAAGTTTATGGCTGTATGGCGGAGTCGAATTGGAATCTTCCCGGCAACCTGCACGGCATCGGTGTGAAAGAAGACCCGTTTCGCGCGGCAGATCTCGGCGATTTTCTCCACTGGAAATAATACGCCGGTCTCATTGTTCGCCCACATCGCGGAAACGAGGACCGTGTTTGGGCGAATCGCTTTTTCAAGCTCGGCCAGATCGACCTCTCCATTCGCGTCAACACCGACAAAGGTGGTCTCGGCTCCGCGCTTTTGCAGTTCCTGGCAATGCCGCAAGACCGCGCTGTGCTCGACCGCGGTGGTCACGACATGTTTTCCACGCGGTTCGAATTGCACTGCGGAATTAATCGCCGCGTTGTTCGATTCCGTTCCGCAACTCGTGAAAACGATTTCCTCCGCTTCGCAATCGAGCAGCTTCGACATGCGCTCGCGCGCGAGATCGATGGCCCTGCGCACTTCCATGCCGAACCGGTAACCGCTCGATGGATTGCCGTAGAATTGCGTCAGAAATGGCAACATCTCTTCCACCACCGCCGGGTCGAGCTGGGTGGTGGCGTTGTTGTCGAGATAGATCATCTGGTTGGTCATCGATCCGTCTCGCTCACGCTCAATTTGGATTCGCGCCGGCCTTTGCGAATCAACATCAAGTTACGAATGTAAATGATCGTCGGAAACAAAAAGCCCAGGATGAGCGGCACTTTCCCGATGTAGATCGCGTAGATCAACATCATCACGCTTCCGGCGATGCTTAGATACCAAAACTGCACCGGAATAACGCTGCGCTTGAGCTTTTCCGACACATACCATTGAATGACGAACCGGCTCGCGAAGAGGAGGTTGGCAATCAATCCGAAGATTGTCCAAAAGGTGATTCCCCCGGAGATATTCTCCGAAAAATTATGGAAATAATTCGACAAGGCATCTTCATCGCATTTTGCCAGTCCGATCGCAAGCCCCTCCGCGGTTAGACCGGGAGCCATTTCTGCCTAAGTTCGCCGCCGATGCAGTCTCTTTGGAACATGGCCAACGCGCACCTCCGCGGGTGCGCCGTTTACGAACCAGGCAAGCCGATCGAGGAGACGGCGCGCGAGCTTGCGGTCGCGCCCGATAAGATCGTTAAGCTCGCTTCCAACGAGAACCCGATCGGGCCTTCGCCAAAAGCAGTTAGAGCGATGCGGACCGCGCTCGGTTCCGCGCAGCTTTACCCGGATGGCGGCGGATTCCACCTGCGCAACGCCTTGGCTTCGAAACTCGGGGTCGCACGGGAAAACATTATCCTCGGAAACGGTTCAAACGAAGTCATCGAATTTCTAGGGCACGCTTTTCTGCGAACGGGCGACGAAGTCGTCACCTCGCAGCACGCATTCGTCGCTTACAAGTTGATTGCCGCGCTCTTTGGCGCACGCACCATTGAGACCGTTAGTCCGAACTACGCCCATCATCTTGATGGAATGCTCGCGGCCATCACTCCGAGAACGCGCATCGTTTTCATCGCCAACCCCAACAACCCGACCGGGACACTGATTCCCCAGACCGAGATCGACCACTACATGTCGCGCGTTCCAGAAAACGTCGTCACTGTGTTCGATGAAGCCTATTACGAGTTCATCGACCAGCCGCCTGATGCCTTGAAATATGTCCGTAACGGCCGAAACGTGGTTGTCCTTCGCACTTTCTCGAAAATTCACGGCCTCGCCGGCACACGTGTCGGCTACGGAATCGGGCCGGGCGAAATGATCGAGATCCTGCAAAAAACACGGCAGCCGTTCAACGTAAACGTCGTCGCTCAAATCGGGGCGCTGGCGGCTCTGGCGGACGAGGCGCATCAACAGGAAACAAAACGCACGGTCGATGAAGGCCGCGTTTATCTGCAGGAACAATTCGGCAAACTGAAGCTGCCGTTCGTGCCGAGCGCCGGGAATTTCATTATGGTGAATGTGGGCGATGGTCCGGCGATTTTTAAGAAACTGCTGGCCCGGAAGATCATCGTCCGTCCGCTCAAAGGTTACAATTTGCCGGAATGGGTGCGCATCTCCATCGGCACGATGAAACAAAATCGACAATGCATCGCAACGCTAAAGGAAGTTCTGTCGAAGGATCGACAAGCTTGATCGCGAAAGATCAGGCGATCGTCGCGGGCGATACCATCGCCGCGATCTCAACTCCCGCGGGCGAAGGCGCGATCGCGCTGGTCCGCATCTCCGGCGCGGATGCAACCGCCGTGGCCGGCAAAATTTTCCGCGGCAAACAAAAGCCGTCTGAGTTTCCGCCGCACCTCCAGCACTTCGGCGAGATTGTCGATGCATCGGGCAAGCTGATCGATCAAGTGATGATGTCGATCCATCGTTCGCCCGCCAGTTACACGGGTGAAGATTTGGTCGAGATCAGCTGCCATGGCGGCATGCTGGTCAGCGCGCGTCTGCTTGAAGTTTGTTTGCGCGCCGGCGCGCGCGGGGCGCGGGCGGGCGAATTCACCGAGCGCGCTTTCCTGAACGGCAAGATGGATCTGACTCAGGCCGAAGCCGTCATCGATTTGATCCGCGCCAAGACCGATCTCGCTTTGCGATCGGCCACGGAACAACTCGAAGGCAGGCTGGGCCATCAAATCAAAAAGATCCGGGACGCGATTGTCGATCTTGTCGCAAATATCGAAGCGTCGATCGATTTTCCGGAGGAAGGAATTAACCCGGACGACAGCGAGCAGTTGCGTGCCCGCCTCGATTCGATCTGTGAGGAGATTCAAGCGCTGCTCGCCACCGCCGATCAGGGGCGAATCTTGCGCGAAGGTGTCCGTGTCGTGATTTACGGCGCCACCAACGCGGGCAAATCGAGTTTGCTCAACCGTCTGCTCGGGTACGAGCGCGTTATTGTCAGCGATACGCACGGCACCACGCGTGACACTATCGAAGAGCTGGTCAATCTGGGTGGCGTCCCGATTCGCCTGCTCGACACGGCCGGATTGCGAACATCAACAACCGAACTCGAACGCGAGGGAATGGCGCGGACCGAGAAATCGTTGCAAACGGCGGACCTGCGTTTGCATATCGCCGATCGTAACTCGCCCAAGCCGGTGGATTTTGGGACCCGCTCCAGCAATGGCGCGGAGATCGTCGTGCTTAATAAAAGCGATTTGTCCGAACACGACGATTGGAAGAATGTCGATGCCCTGCGAATTTCGTGCGCCACGGGCGCGGGCGTGCCGAATCTCGAGGAAGAAATTCTTGGGTGCATTACCAGGCAAAACCTCAGGGCGGAAAGCGCGGTTGCAATCAACATGCGCCACCACGATTGCCTGCGTCGCGCGCTCGAAGCGTGCGAGCGCGCGCGCACCGCGATGACCAACGGGCTGACGCCCGAGTACCTCGCGGTCGATCTTAAAGACGCGCTCCAGGCGGTCGGTGAAGTGCTCGGCGCAGTCGATGTCGAAAAAATCCTCGACTCGGTCTTCAGTCAGTTCTGCATCGGCAAATGAAAAATGCCTACGAGCGATTCGTCAGGCCGCTGCTCTTTTCGCTCGATCCGGAAACCGCGCATCACTTCGCCATGGCCATGCTGCGCGGCGCGTCCCATGTCGATCTTGCCCTAAAGGCATTGCAGACATTTCGGCCTCCGGCGAAACCAAAAACAGTGTTCGGAATCGATTTCCCGAATCCAATTGGTCTCGCTGCCGGCTTCGATAAAAACGGAGTGGCCCTTCCCGCGTGGGAAGCGCTCGGCTTCGGCTTCATCGAGATCGGGACGATCACGGCCAGGCCGCAGCCGGGAAATGCGAGGCCGCGTATCTTTCGTTATCCCGAGCAGCAAGCGCTCATCAACCGCCTCGGTTTCAATAACGACGGCGCGGACATTGTCGCGGAACGGCTCCGCAAATTGCGTGAGAGCGGACGCTGGCCGCGCGTGCCCGTCGGCATCAATATCGGCAAATCGAAAGTCACGCCGCTGGAAGAAGTTTTCTCCGATTATCGCTATTCATTTCAACGACTGCATCCCTTTGCCGATTACGTCGCGCTCAACATCAGTTCGCCGAACACGCCGGGCCTTCGTTCGCTGCAGGCGCGAGACTCGTTGTCGATCTTGTTGCGCGCCGTCCAGGAAGAAAATCGCGGCCCGCGGAAACCGATCG
>JBEEGY010000020.1:0-3983 GCA_041167145.1 Verrucomicrobiota bacterium | reverse complement strand
CTGCGCCGCCATTGATCGGAGTTCCAGCCGGTAACTTACTGTCGTAACGAAAGCTCCCATTCGTGTACCCAATAATTCCAGTGCTCGCTGGCGTAAAGGTGAATAGACCAGCGAACATGCCCGACGAAGCAGGATTAAATATATTGAGGTCCCAACCTGGCGTTGTCGCGGCAGTGGAGCCGGTTGCGCCGGTTTCGAGGTTAAAATAGATGCCGGCAGCATCGTTCAACGGGATTTGGACGTCTGGCGTCGGATCAAAGTAATGGATCGTCGCCTGTGCCTCCTGAGCGGGAGCAACCGCCGCCACGGCCCCAATCGCGGCCGAACAAGTTAGAAAATGGCGTTCCAGCCGGCATTGCAGAGATGCGGATCGTTCGTTATCAATGCATTTGACTGCTAATTTGGATTTCATAATTGCAGGCTTTTTTTATGTCGACTTCTATCGACAAGGAACTGCATATCGAAAAGTGGGCGACCGCGTCAATACAAAATTCTCCCTTTTCCGTAAATTCCCGTCCGCGGAGCTTGGCGGATTCCCGCTGGCAATGTCCCCCAAGGCGATTAACGTTGCTGGCCATGTCTCGCTGGATCCGATACGGCGCCCTAGTCCTGATTACGGTTTTAACCGCGACTTCCGCGGAAGCGCCACGCTTGTCCGCGGATCAGCTGGCCAAAGCGATCCGGAACGATTCGATCAGTATCCCGAGCCCGGGCGAACTTTTTGCGGCTCTCGAGAAGCCGGGCAAGCCGAATTGGACGGGGCAGTATCGCGGACCCATGCCGATGACTTATCGGAACCGCGCGCAAATTGCGCTGAACCTGGGCGGCTTGATCGCGGATGGATTCATCGCGGTTGAAGCGCAGGACTGTCAGCAGGTAAAAAATATTGGCACCGACATCATCAAGCTCGCGAAGGCGCTGGGCGTGAGTCAAAACGTCTTGAGCCGCGGCAACAGCATCAACGAATTCGCCGAGAACAACGAATGGGACGCGCTCCACGAAGAGCTGGAGGCGACCCAGAACGAAGTGAAATCGTCTATGCAATCGCACAGCGATCAGGACTTGGTTATTTTGGTGAGTGTGGGCGGCTGGATTCGCGGCACTCAGGTCGTGAGTGCGGCGGTCATGCAAAATTATGATGAACGCGCCGCCAAAGTTTTGCGGCAGCCAGCCCTCGTGAAGTATATCCACACGAAGATGGGCGATATGTCCTCGGAGTTGCACAATGAACCGCTCGTGAAGGACGTGAGCGATCAGCTCAACGGAATCGAGAAGTTGGTCGCGTTCCCGCCCGGCAAGGCGCCCAGCGCGGAAGATGTGCGCAAGGTCAACGAAGCGGTCGGCAAAGTGATGGAAGAAATTCAAAGCAAGACCGAGGCGAAATGAAAATGCGATTTCGAAAAATTTCGCGAGCCCCGATTATTTCGGGATTGTCGTTCTTTGTCTTGTCGATCTTGGCCGCGTCCGGTTTCGTCGGCACGTCGATCGCCGCCGAAAGCGATAAGGAAGTGGAGGCGCGTAAAGCGGCCCTCGATTTGGCCGGCGCATTTTCAAATGACGGATTCAAGATTCGCGATGGTCATTGGTCGGGAACGATCAAACCGCGCGAGCACGCTCTCATCGCGGTAAATCTTTACTCCGGAAATCATTATTGGTTTTCCGTGGGCGCGACTGGGCGGGCAAAAAAACTCGATGTCACCGTTTACGACGAGACTGGGCAGCAGGTCACGACCGAAAGTTACAACGCCGGCGAAAAGGCGGCGGCCGGGTTTTCGCCCACCAACAGCGGGCAATACTTCGTCTCAGTCGGTCTGGTTGAAGGGGAAGAAAGCAGCGTTTGCTTTCTTTATTCCTACAAATAGCCCAGGTGGGAATAGGTTAAGCTACTGGCCCTGCCAATGAGCCCTCGAGTTGTCGCGTCGACGTTAGCCATGATCGGCCTCGCTGCATGCAGCAAGATGAACTCGAACCCGAAGGCCGCGGCTGGTGGAGACAAATTCTATGCGGTCACAGTCGAATCGGCGGCCTTTTATCATTACGGCCCTCAGCAAGCCAATGGCCCGGACAAGAAGTTGGAGAAAGGGACGCTCATAAACTTGATCCGTCCGTCGTTCGGTTACTGTAAAGTGAAATTAACGAGCGGCGAGCAGGGCTTCGTCGCGAATGAAGATATAGGCGTTGCTTCCGTCGCTTTGGTCACCGCCGCGACCGCGCCGCCATCCCGTGGTGCGGCACGTTTCCATTTGGATTCACCGGACCCGCGTTTGGTCATGCCCCCTGAAGCGCTCCCCGAATTCGAGCCGACTCCAATTCCCGAGCAGTCTCCTTCCGAGCACTAGGAGCGAGTAATAATGTAGCCACCTCGCTCTGCCCGCCGCGCCGTAGCGCAGCGGAGGAGGGTCGAGGCGCACGATCCCTGACACGGCGACCCGCCGTGGCGGGCAGGCGCCGCGCCGTGGCTAGCGATTGGCATTTGCTGGACGCGTTGTAATGTCGAGCACATCATCTTTATCAGGATGATGTCCACCCAGGTTTTCTATGAAGGCAATGTGCAGGGCGTCGGTTTCCGCTGGACGGTTCGAAACATCGCCAAGGGTTTTGAAGTTACCGGTTGGATCCGTAATCTAATCGATGGCCGTGTCGAGATGCAGGTGAATGGCGAAGAAAATGAAGTTCGCGCCTTTCTTCAGGGGATTGCGGAAAGCGAGCTTTCCTCCCACATTCGAAAGCAAGCCGAAACGCCGCTCGCCGCTCCGGCGATTGCCCGCGGTTTCGAAATTCGATCATGAGCGAACCAGCCGTTGCGGTCACCAAATTGACAAAGGCATTTCCAGTTCCTTTCCATCGGAACCCGATCGTGGCGGTGCGCGATCTGAGTCTTCGCGTCGAAGCGGGCGAAGTTTACGGATTGCTCGGACCGAACGGCTCGGGAAAAAGCACGACGCTCAAAGTCATTCTCGGCCTGGTCTCGCCGACACGCGGCAAAGCCGAAATCTTTGGCCGCGACAGCGGCCTGGTCGAAAGCCGGGAAGCCGTTGGATTTCTTCCCGAGAATCCGTACTTCTACAAATATCTTACCGGAGCGGAGACGCTGCGATTTTTTGGACGGCTCTGCGGACTTTCCGGCGCGTTTTTGAACACGCGCGTGAACGAAATGCTCGATCTAGTCGGCTTGACCGATGCGCGTGACCGCCGGCTGGCTGGTTACTCCAAGGGAATGTTGCAGCGCATCGGATTAGCGCAGGCGCTAATCAATGATCCGAAGCTAGTCGTGCTGGACGAGCCGACCGCCGGCGTCGATCCCGCCGGTTCGCGCGAGATTCGCGACCTGATTGTCGATCTTAGGAGACGAGGGACCACCGTTCTGCTTTCCTCCCATCTCCTCGCGCAAGTCCAGGAAGTTTGCGATCGAGTCAGCATCCTCGCTGACGGCGTGCTCGTTCGCGAAGGACAACTTAAAGATTTGATCGCGATCGAGAATCAAACCGAGCTCGTTTTGGAAAACGCCTCGGACAAACTGGTGAGCGAAATTGAAGCGCTCGCCGCCAACTCCAGCTCGAAGCTGGTCGCTCGACGAACATCGACAACCACTCTGGAACGCTTGTTCCTCGAGGCGACGAAAAAGTCAACGAGCCGAGATTTCACGGATGAAGGCGGATCTTAAAAGCGGTGTCATCCCGAGCTGCCCGTTCGACGCACTTCGTTTGCTCAGGGCAGGCTCCGACAGCGAGGGACCTCTCACGCGACAGTTGAATGGGCGAGGTCCCTCATCCCGCCACAGCGGGATTCGGGATGACAGCACAGCGATTCGTTTCAAATCAGTGATGATCTGTGTAAATCCGTGGCTAACGAATTTTCTTCAATGATTGAAGCGAGCCATTGTCCGTTTTCTCCGGCGCGCATCTTCGCGATCACTGCAAACACTTTCACCGAGCTCACGCGCCTCAAAGTCTTCTATGTCTTGCTCATTTTCGCGCTGCTCT
>JBEEGY010000019.1:0-2574 GCA_041167145.1 Verrucomicrobiota bacterium | reverse complement strand
TCGCGGACGAGGATGCACGAACGGCTGGCCGTGACTCCGGATCGCGCGCCTCGTGAACCTCAAAGATTGTCGCTTCCGCGACCGTCGAGCTTATCCGCGGCAATTTCTCTGTTGCAATCACTGCCGGCCCGGACGGGGACTCGACAGGGATTGGCGGCGGAAACGTGGTGAGTGGCGGAAGGCCCGTTTTAGGAACAAATATTTTCTTTTTTTGTTCAGCGGCCCGCTTCGCCTGCTCTACCCGCAACCGCGATTCTCGAGCGGCGCGCTCGGCATCCATTTGTCGTGGCGCAACCGGCGGCGGCGGGCTTGAACCAGCCGGCTGGCCCAGCGCTTCCAGGAACTTGCGAATGCGTTCTTCGTCGGATTGCGCTGGTGCAGGCGGAACCGGCGGAGGAGTAGCGCTTTGATTCGCGTCATTTGAATTTTTATTCGCTTTGCTGGCTACGCTGGTGAGCCAGCGAAACAACATCGCCACCGCAACGAGCAGAATGAAAACCCAGTTATCGAGATGGGCCGCGGCAATCATTTCAACGTTTCACTCTTCAACTTCTCAACCTCTCAACTGCCTTCCCCCCGCGGCTTGTCCGTGCCCGCGATGGATTCGCGCATCGACGTGTCCGCCTGCACATTTTTCATGCGGTAATAATCCATGATGCCGAGGTGCCCGGATCGAAACGCTTCCGCCATTGCCTGTGGCACCTGCGCTTCGGCTTCGACAACTTTTGCTCGCATTTCCTGCGTCTTGGCGCGCATCTCCTGTTCGACCGCTACGGCGGCGGCGCGGCGCACCTCCGCTTTCGCCTGGGCGATACGTTTGTCGGCATCCGCTTGTTCGCTCTGCAACTTGGCGCCGATGTTGTCGCCCACATCGACATCGGCAATGTCGATGGAAAGAATTTCGAACGCGGTGTTGCTATCGAGGCCTTTGGCCAGGACCGCTTTCGAAATGCGGTCCGGATTTTCCAGCACGTCCTTGTAGGAATCAGCCGAACCAATGGCGCTGACAATGCCTTCGCCGACACGAGCAATGATCGTTTCTTCGGTCGCGCCGCCAACAAATCGGTCGAGATGCGATCGCACCGTCACCCGCGCTTTCACTTTCGCGCCGATCCCGTCCTTGGCCACGCCATCGATAGTGGTTCGGCCCATCGACGGGTTGGGCACGTCGATGACTTTCGGATTAATGCTCGTCCGGACCGCTTCGAGCACGGTCTTGCCTGTTCCTTTCGTGGCCAAATCGATGGCGCAGGCGCGATTGAAATCGAGCGAAATGCCGGCCTTATCAGCGGCGATCAAGGCGAGAATCACCTGACCCACATCGCCACCCGCAAGAAAATGCGCTTCGAGCGGATCGCTGGGACTTTCGATACCGGCTTTCACGGCCGTAATACGATTGTCCACAATCATTCCCACCGGGACGCGTCGCAGCCGCATGCCGATCATTTTCCCCATGCCCACCGGCGCATTGGCAATGCGCGCGCGGAGCCAAATCCCGAAAAAGTTGAAAAGGATGATCGCGAAAACAAAAATGAAAACCGCGACAACCGCGTAAATGACCAAATAGATCGCATCCATACGTGTTGAGAACGTAGCGTTGCCTCGGCTTTCAAGGAAGGGCGATTTCTAAATCGCCCCGGTCGCCGCGGGAACCGCCGATCCCACCGGGGCCGCGTTTCGCATTCCGCTGCGGCGGCGCTCGCGAAATTGTTCATTGCAATCGACGCAAGACGCATTGCGCGTTATGCGGAACATAGGCGTGTGGCCTGTGCGCCCAGCGGACATTCTGTCCGCTGTTTTCAAATCCCAGCCGAGTGCAACTTTGCTGGGCGCACAGACTGAAAGTCTATGTTCCGGCCGTCGCGCGGCGCAGAGCGCGACGACTACCACTTGCAATCGACGCAAGACGTAATACGCATTGCGCGTTGTGGAGAAACCAAGCTTGAGCAAAGTCGCGGTCGTCGGCGCGTCCGGTTACGCCGGTGAGGAACTGGTGCGCCTGCTCCTCGCGCATCCACATGTCGATCTTGTCGCGGCGACGTCGCGGCAGTTCTCCGGCAAAACTCTCGCGCAAATCTTTCCGCGGTTTGCGCACAATGAAAAAGCGAAAGCCCTGAAGTTTTCCGATCTCGATCCGAAAACGCTCGGCCGCGAAGCGGAAATTATTTTTCTGGCTTTACCGCACGGCGTCTCCGGCGAAATCGCAAAATCACTTGTCGATCTTGGTGCGCGGGTGATCGATCTCAGTGCGGATTTCCGGCTGCGCGATCCGAACATTTACAAAGAATTTTACGGCAGCGAGCATCCCACGCCGGAATTGTTAGGCGAAGCCGTTTACGGATTGCCCGAGATTCATCGTGATCAAATTCGTGGCGCGAAATTGGTCGCCTGCCCGGGTTGTTATCCCACCAGCATTCTAATTCCGCTCCGGCCGCTGATTCGCCGCCGAGCGATCGATCGTCACCGGATTCTTGTGACGAGCTTGAGCGGCGTCACCGGCGCGGGACGAAAAGTGGAGGCCGATTATCTGTTTGCCGAATGCAACGAAAGCCTGCGCCCCTACGGTGTGCCGAG
>JBEEGY010000018.1:0-5596 GCA_041167145.1 Verrucomicrobiota bacterium | reverse complement strand
CCGATTACGATACCGGGACGCGCCGTGTGGATTGTCACGCGAATTGAATTCCAGGCGCGTTCAATCACGATCTTCGCGACGGCGGCAAACTGGAGCTTCTTCTTCACGTAAGCGCGAATCTCCAGGTCACTGTGCAGAAATTGCGGCAGCTCCTGCGGCGACGCGTACCAACGCGAACGCCAGTCGCGGTTCACACCGAGCCGAAAACCAATCGGATTAACTTTTTGTCCCATACAAATCTATTTCTTCGCTTTCTTTGTCGCCTTCTTTGCCTTCGGCTTTTTCTCAGCAGTCCGTGTCGATCTTTCCACTGTATCGCCGGCTTTCGTTTCTTTTTTGCCGGCTTTTTCTTCAGCTTTGCGTTTCGCTTTTCGTGTCGCGCGCGTTTCGATTAAAATTTCGTCGCTCAAAACAATGCGAATATGGCTAGTGCGTTTCAAAATCCTCGAACCGCTTCCACGCGCACGGGCCATCATCCGTTTCATCGTCGGCCCCTCTCCCACGACGGCTTCCTTCACGACCAAACCGTCCACACGAAGGTTCGCGTTGTTCTCCGCGTTGGCGACCGCGCTCTTCAGCGTCTTAGCGATGAGAAACGCGGCCTTCTTCGGCGTGAAAGCGAGGAGATCCAGTGCTGCCGAAACCGGCAGGCCCTGAATCTCACGCGTGACTTCGCGCACCTTGAAGGGCGAAATCCGCGCATACCGATATATCGATTTAACTTCCATCTATTTTAAACTTACATCTTGTTTGGCATCGACTTGGAGCCGATCGCCCACCTTTATTTTTTCTTTTTCCCAATCCATCTCTTGAATCACCGCGCCGGAAATTCGTTGCCGGACATCGACCACTCGCAGCGTTGCGATCTTCCTGTCGCCGCGCATCACGCGCATCGGCATTCCGATCTTCACGCCTTGCTTCTCGCCAATGTTCACAACGACAAACGACCATTCGTCTTTTACGCTAATCACACTGCCATCCATCAAACTCGGCTGTGCCGATTGCGGAGCAGTTGTCGATCTTGTCGCGATCTCGTTGGTCCTCCGTAATTGCGTTTCCATATCCATGCGAGCTTGCGCGTCGCCGCCTTGCGACGTTTTCAAATACCGCAACATCGATTCGTTCAGCCGCAGCATTTGATCGCGAAACTCATCGCGCTCCTTATGCGTAAGCTGCAAATCGCTCACCGCGGTCAACAAACGCTGCTCGAGCTTCGCTCGATCTTTGTTTGCTGACTCCAGCCCCAACGCTTCCATGCGAAGCTTTAGTTCGGAATATTTGCGGCGAAACAATTCTGCTTCGGCATTCGATTCCGCCAGACTCATGGTCAAAGTCTTGACCGATTCCTGTTGGATCGACAATTGCCGGCGTACCTCTTCATTCTGCGCAAGCAATGCTGCCGCCGTCACCCCGCCTGAGCGGGGTTCCGCGTTTTCAATTTTGGATTCTGACAAAGAACTATTTCCCTCTGCCGCCAGCCCTCGAGCCAGCGTTACGCAGCCCACTACTACAAAAGTCGTTAGTTGATAGCTGAGTGTTGAGAGTTTCATCCTGAGCATCCGCGCAAGACTTTCATTTCTCTCAACTATCAACTCTCAACTAAAAACTATTTGGTCACCTTCGCCGTATGCGAACCGTGTTTCTTAAATATACGCGTCGGCGAAAATTCGCCGAGCTTGTGCCCCACCATGTTCTCGGTCACGAACACGGATTGAAAAGTCTTTCCGTTATGAACCAAAAACGTGTGGCCGACAAAATCCGGCGTCACCATCGAACGGCGCGACCAGGTCTTAATCGGTTTCTTCCCGCCCGAACTATTCGCTTTGTCGATCTTTTCCAGGAGATGCGACTCAACGAAGGGTCCTTTTTTCAATGATCTCGACATAAAAATCAAATTCTAACTTTTCTTTTTGGATTTTCTGCGTTCCAAAATGAACCGATCGCTCGGTTTGTGTTTCGTGCGCGTCTTGAATCCCTTGGCAAGCTGTCCCCACGGGCTCACGGGGTGATGCCGGCCACCGCCGCCTTTGGATTTGCCCTGACCACCGCCCATCGGGTGATCGATTGGATTCATCGCCATGCCGCGCACATGCGATCGCCGACCCTTCCATCGAGTGCGTCCCGCTTTGCCGCTCGAAACGTTCATGTGATCAACATTCCCGACCTGACCGATCGTCGCGTAGGCATTTTCGTGAATGCGTCGGATTTCGCCGGAAGGCATTTTCACCAGCGCGTAACCGCCTTCGAGGTTGTTCAAAATCGCCTGTTGGCCGGCGCTGCGCGCAATTTGTCCGCCGCGTCCCGGCATTAACTCGATGTTGTGAATGTTTGCTCCGAGAGGAATGGCGCGCAGAGGCAATGCGTTGCCCAGATCAGGCGCGACATTGTCGCCGGCTGCGACTTTCGATCCTACGCGCAATCCATCCGGCGCGAGGATGTAACTCAGCTCGCCGTCCGTGTACTTAATGAGAGCAATGCGGGCGGAGCGGTTCGGATCGTACTCGATGCCGACCACCTCCGCCGAGACATCGCGCTTGCGACGCTTGAAATCGACCTTGCGATATTTTTGTTTGTGACCGCCGCCGATGTGACGCGACGTCATCCGGCCGTTGTTATTACGGCCACCCGATCGTTTCTTTACTTCAACCAAACTCTTTTCCGGGCTCCACTTCGTCAGTTCCTCAAAGGCAGGGACCGATTTGAAGCGCTGCGTCGGCGTAAGCGGGCGAAAACTTTTGAGTGCCATATCAGTTTGTCATTCCGAGCGGAGTCGAGGAATCTCTCAAACTATCCTCCGCATGGCTTGCCCTCGATGAAATGTGAGATCCTTCGCGTTTGCTCAGGATGACACGATTAGCCCGAAGCGTTGAAGCGTAGTAGCTCATACTAAATCGATCTTCTCGCCTTCCTTCAATGTCACGATCGCCTTCTTCCAGTGCGCCTTACGCCCGTAATCGGCGCGGCGTTCGCGCTTCTTTTTTCCCGCGTAATTGCAGGTGTTAACATCGACAACTTTCTTTTGGAACATGCGCTCGATCGCGTTCTTGATCTGAATCTTGTTGGCGCGCGGACTGACGCGGAAGACGTATTTGTTCAGCTTCTCGCTTAAGACCGACGATTTTTCGGTCAGCGACGCCGTCTTAATAATCTCGTAGAGCTCGTTCATTTCATCAGGCCGCAGTTTTCGGCGAAGCCGGACGGGTTCTCTCGGCTAATTTTTCAAGGGCTTTCGGTGTCACCAAAATTTTCTCGCACGCGAGCAATTGCTCGGTGTTTACGTCCGACGCCGTCGCAAGCGTAACCGGCTTCACGTTGCGCGCCGATTTTTGTGTCTTCTCGTCAAACGAATCACTGATCAGTAAAACTTTCCGCGCGTCTGTTGCCTTCTTCACAAGATCGACAAATGACTTTGTTTTGACTTCCGTGACGGCAAATTTGTCCACGGTGAGAACGTCGCCCGCGGCGATGCGCTCGCTCAGCGCTTTGCGAAAAGCAAGACGGCGAAGGGTCTTGGAAACTTTCTTCGAGTAATCGCGCGGCTTCGGTCCGAAGACGACGCCGCCACCGCGCCAGATGGGCGACGATGCGTAACCGGCGCGGGCGCGGCCGGTTCCCTTTTGCCGCCAAGGTTTTGCACCGGACAAATCGACTTCCGCTTTCGTTTTTGTGTTCGCGGTTCCAGAGCGACGTGCCGCGCGCATCGCCACGACAACATCATGGACAGCTTGCGTACCACGACCGCCTTCGATCATGTCGATCTTGGCTTCTTTGGCGGCGGCTTTCGTTAAAACTTTCGCGCTCATTTCTCAGCCGCCTCTTGTTTGGGAGCTGCTGCTTCTACTTTCTCCACAGGAGCCTCTGGCTGCTTGGCTTTCGCTTCGGGTTTCCTGGCAGTTGTTTCCGGTTTCTCCGTCGCGCCTTCAGGTTTCTTGATCGCGGGACGAACGACGACATAACTGCCGTTCGATCCGGGTACTGCGCCGCTAATTAGAATAATTTTCTCGGCCTCGCGCACTTGCATGACCTGCAAGTTCAGCACGGTCACGCGTTCGTCGCCGAGGTGGCCGGGCATGCCCATATTTTTCCAAATGCGACCCGGTGTGGAGCGATAGCCGACCGCCCCGTTGCGTCGATGCGTCTTCGAACCGTGGGCCGCGCCTTGTCCGTGAAAGTTGTGCTTCTTCATCACACCCTGGAAACCTTTGCCCTTGGAGCGGCCTGTAACATCGACATAATCGCCCGGCTGAAATTGCGTGATGCTCAAGTTGATTTCGCCTTCCGGCGCATCGACATCGAGTCGGAACTCACGGATGAGTTTCTTCGGCTCCGAGCCGGCTTTTTTGAATTCGCCGAGCAGCTGCTTCGTCACGCGCGATTCTTTTTGCACATCGAATCCGACCTGCACGGCCGAATAGCCTTCGTTCTCCGAGGTGAGACGACGCAGCAAAACGTTATCGCCCGCGGCAATCACGGTCACAGGACGCAGCCGACCATTCGCGTCGTAAACGCTGGTCATGCCAATTTTTTGTCCAAGTAACCCGATGCTCATGTTCGTAACGTCGCAAAGTTTTTAGTCGTGAACCCTTATATTTTGATGGTGATGTCGACACCGGCGGGCAAGTTCAACTTCTTCAATTCGTCCACCGTTTTCGAAGTCGGTTCGATAATGTCGAGCAAGCGTTTGTGCGTGCGGATTTCAAATTGGTCCATCGATTTTTTATCGACGTGCGGAGAACGGTTCACGGTGAACTTCTCGATCAAAGTGGGTAGCGGAATCGGTCCGGCCACGCGCGCACCGGTGCGCTTCGCTGTCTCGACAATGTCGACGGCGGATTGATCGAGCATTCGGTGATCGAATGCTTTCAAGCGAATGCGTATGCGTTGTCCGTCGGCCATAAATTATTTCTCTTTCTGGTCGAGGATCGCCGCCACCAGGTTCTGCGGCACTTGTTGGAAATGCGACGGTTCCATCGAGTAACTCGAACGGCCTTTCGAAAGTGAACGAATGGCGGTGGCATAACCGAACAGCTCGGCGAGTGGTACTTCCGCGTGAATGATCGCCAGGTTACCGCGCGTCTCAATGCTGCCGATGCTCCCGCGGCGACGGCTTAAGTCACCACAAATGTCGCCCTGATATTCTTCCGGCGTAATGTTTTCCACCTTCATGATCGGCTCGAGCAAAATCGGTTTGCCCTGCTTGAAGCCGTCTTTCATGGCGAAGATGGCAGCGAGTTTGAACGCGAGCTCGTTGGAATCGACCTCGTGGAAACTTCCGTAAACGATGTCGACTTCAACATCGACAACCGGATAACCGCCGAGCACGCCGTTAAGCACCGCTTCGTCGATGCCCTTCTTGACCGCTGGAATGTATTCGCGCGGAATGGTTCCGCCGACAATTTTGTTTTCAACAACCAAGCCCGTACTGCGGGCGCCGGGACGCACATCCACTTCGACATGTCCGTACTGACCGCGGCCGCCTGATTGCTTGATCAATTTGCCAACACCGTGCGCTCCCGTCGTGATTGTTTCGCGATAGGCGATCTGTGGTTTGCCCGCGTTCGCGTCCACTTTGAATTCGCGGAACATGCGGTCGCGA
>JBEEGY010000017.1:0-3449 GCA_041167145.1 Verrucomicrobiota bacterium | reverse complement strand
CTCGCGATGGGTAAGTTGAGGTAACAAAGCTTTGAACGAAATATGCAAAAGGGAACCAGAAATGCTTCGCAAGTATGGGTGCAAAACGCCGTAGGTTATGGCGTACTCTTATTTAATACCGCGAAGTCTCGCGAGCATACCCTTGCACCAGACTCTTCGTCAATAATTTTAACGAACCGCTGAAATTAGCTTTGGCGAGTGCTGGATCAGAAAAGGCTTGAGGCAACAGGCCGCGTATCAAAAAAGTCTGGAAGAAGCAATCGGCCCCGTCTTTCGGGAAACCAGCTGCCCTGCTCAAATGCCCAAGCCTGAGAGTGAATCGATGGCCCGTCGCATCATCAGCGTAATTCTTGGATGAGAAGCTTCAAGTTCAGCCAAATCCTCACTCAGTCGTTCGCTCAAGCCGCGATAGTGATGAGGTTGGTTCTCGTCTCTTTGAAGCAATTGATCGATATCAACACTCAAAGCCTCGAGCAGGCCTCGCTGTTGCGGGTCGAGAGCGGCAGGCTTTTGCAACTCGGCATGTAACTCCAGCAGTTGGGCGCGCATTTCTTCGTTGTTCATTTTGTTCCTTACGATTATGCATTAGTACCGGGAACTGTACTAACCTCAGCCGTCCGCTCCATTAGATCGCGAGTAGTTTACTAGATCACCCAGGCGAGCAAGACATAGAAGTACGCAAAACTTGAGTTTCCGGCTCTCAGCGCCAAAGGCGCGAAATAGGGCAGACCCACCAGACGACGATTTCATTGCTCATCTTTTGTTTCGCGCCTTCGGCGCCGAGCCGCGGACTTTTTATGCAGTCACGCTTCGTCCGTGGATCAAGAAAAGAATTGATCTAACTTGTCACCGGGTCTTGCTTCAACCGGCTCGCGTGCTTTACGAAATATGCGCGCGCCGGACAATCCCTTCAGGACCGTCGAGCCATGCTCGACCCGCACCATCGCTCCCTCTCTCAAGCCGGCAACTGGAGTATCGTTCTCTTCAAGGAATTGTAGAAGTCTTTCTTCCTGAGTTTCTCCCATGTGCGTTGAATTTGGATCCGGGTCGCGAAAGTGTGGACAGATCTGAAAGTTTACCAGGCCGAGCGCGTCAAACGACGGTGGTTGCACGATTGGCATGTCGTTGGTGGTTTTGATGGTGGGACCCGCGACATTCGATCCGGCGCTGGATCCAATGTAGGGCATACCGTTAAGTACTTTCATCCGGATCTGTTCCAACACCTCCGCGTCGTAGAGCGCCTTTAAGAGTCGAAACGTGTTACCACCGCCGATGAAAATCGCCTCGGCCTCGTTCACCGACGCTTGTGGATCGGCGGCATTATGGATCGAGTCGAGTCCGTAACCCATCCGCTGGAAACGCGCTCCCGCGGTCGCGGCGTAACCATTGCGATCGTAAAGAGCGTAGGGGATGAAGAGTATGCGGCCAACCGCTCCCAGGAAGTTGCGGATTTCGCTCTCGGCATGATCGAGATAGCCGCTACCGTAAAGCGTGGAGTTGCTGATCAGCAGGACCCTTCTGCTATCGCTCGTCATCTTTGTGTCTCCAAAAAAATCCGCATACGCCAAGCGGGGCAGTAGCCTGATCGTGAGGGAGGGCGTAACTGGGTAGGTCGACGTCCTCCCTTACGGTCGGGCTACTGCCCCGTTATCCCGAGGGTCGTTACTGCGGCATTAACTCCTGCACGCGTTGCGGTTCGTCGCCGAGCCAATCGGGGTTTTGGGCGGTGCCATCGAAGATTGACGTCGTCTTGAACGGCTCAAACTCGCCAGTCGCAGCTACCCGCGCAGTCTTCGCTAACAGCAGGGCAGTCTCTTGATCGTTCAGTGGCTGGAATGTGCGCACCGCCTCGAGGGCCTGATCCAGCCGTTCCATGCTGTCGATCCCGGTGATTACCACGTCGGTCGGAAGGTTGAGCGCGTAATGCAGACACTCGATTGCCGTCACCGTCTTGGACTTTAAGATAATTCCTTGCGCCATACTCTTCATGCCCAGCACGCCAATCTTTTGTTTGACGAGTTCGGGTAAAACCAGCTTGGCGAAACTGCGATAGTGCGCGTCCATGACGTTGAGCGGCATCTGCACCGCGTCGAACTTGAAGCCAAACTTGGCCGCCACTTCCAGCATGTATAGATGAACATGTGGATCCTTGTGCCCGGTGAATCCGATGTAGCGAATCTTTCCGGCCTGGCGAGCTGCCAACAGCGCCGCATTGGCGCCGTCGTCGTCAAAAATTCTGTGTGGGTCTTCGTAACGAATAATTTCGTGGTGCTGTACCAGGTCGAGGTAATCGACATCAAAGCGGCTAAGCGATTCATCCAGTTGTTTCGTGGCTTCTGTTTTCGAGCGGCCATCAATCTTCGTCATCAGAAAGGCCTTGTCACGGTAGCCGTCGCGCAATGCTTTGCCCATGCGAATTTCGCTGGCGCCCTCATTGTAGTCCCAGCAGTTATCCAAAAAGTTAATCCCACGATCAATCGCGCCGCGAACGATGCGAATGCTGAGCTGTTCGTCGACGGTTTTCAATCCGAGATGCCAGCCGCCGACTCCAATTGCCGAGACGGTTTCGCTCGTGCTGCCAAGAGTTCGATAAATCATTTCCGGATGCGTAGCATTGTTCACGTTCGTTCCTCCTACATGTGATCGTCCGAATTTGGGAAGGGGATTTGGTTTCATTAGCATCTCGCTGAAGCGAAGTGACAATGAGATTCGATACGGCAAGGCTACGTCTTCACTGATCTTTGAAGGACGTCACCAACTCACTCAACCGCAGTGCCGCGCGCACCGCCGCGCGAGCATATTCGCTCTTTCTCTCTTCAGCCTGCTCCTGCGTCGCCCCGGGACCGATGATGCCAAGACCGATCGGTTTGCGATATTTCAGTTCCAGCCGCACCAGCGCCGCATGAACTACGTGGCCCATGACTTCGCCGTGGAGAGTTGCGCCGCGCTCGATAAATCCCAGCACCACCAGGGCGTCGATTTCTTCCAGCTCAAGTTGTAATTTGGCAATCAGCGGGGCCTCGTAACACCCAGGTATCCGCAAAACGCGGACCAGCGTTGCTCCGGCATCCCGAGTCTCCTGCGTGGCTGCCTCGATCATTCCTTCCATGAGATCGGCGTTGAATTCGGCAGCGATGATGGCAATCTTGATGGCCGGCATTTTTGTTTTGCTTCCGGGGCTCATTGTCAGCCTTTAGAAGTTCTTATTTCAAGTTGTGTGGAATGGCTGAGGCCGGAAGGGCGTTACGAAATTGCCGCGCCCGTAAGATGTCGTTCGGGCATTCAAAAGCTTCGCAGGCCCTGAGTGCCGAACACAGCCGCTTGCCGTCTCAACTTATCGTGCCGCGGCTCCGACGCTTAATTAGTCTTGATTGGTTCTCGATCCACCACCAATGGTCGTGGATGTTTCATAAATGCCCTGCGAGTCTTTGCGCGCGGCTGAAAGAAAA
>JBEEGY010000016.1:0-10292 GCA_041167145.1 Verrucomicrobiota bacterium | reverse complement strand
ACAATGGAGTGACCTTGTCGGCGACCAGCGCCGCTTCTAACGCGTCAATGAATGGCTGTAGATCTCGCCCCGGCATCATGGCGAGCGCGCCATCGAGCAACCAATCGGGCGGTTCAACGTAGGCCGTTCCCGGAGCGATCTCTGGTTGTTGGCGATAGATCATTTCCAGGAGGATCGCGCGCAACAATTCCCGTTCGAGCGCGGCGCCGTCGAAGTCAGCGGCGACGGTCAGCTCCAATTGGAGTTTCAAGCCCGCGCCGGTCTGACTAAAGCGCAAGGCGGCTGGCGGAATTTCCGGCAGGTTGGCTTGGGGAAATTGCAGGTTAACGAGGACAGGTGTTTCCCAGGCATCGGACCGGTGCAAAAGCTTGAGCAGGTTCGCCTTTGTTTCTTCGGCCAGATGAGAGATCGCCCCGCGCAGCGTCGTGTCGACGCCATAAACGATAAACTGGCGTGACGCACTGACGGTGCGTTCCGGAGCCTGGCCCAACGCGATTGTGGCCAAAGCGAACCCACCAATTGCGCAGACGCTTAACTTCATCCGGTTGTATCGAGTGATATCCGAACAAACAAAACCTTGCCAGCTCGTTCGCGCGAAATTGTGAAACTCCGGCGTCTTTGCGGTGTCTAATTAGTGAAACCCACACACTTATGAATGCGAAACGAATCTCTCTCTTCGGTATCGTGGCGGCAATGTCAGCTTCGGTGACCGTGGCCGCGCCTGACAGTCATGGACCTTCCGCTGGATCGTCGCACATGGGGATGAGCAGCCGGCCAAGCATGGGATCTCAAGCGGGGACAAATAGGTTTTCAGGGCCGCGCATCGGGGCAAACAGGCCGGGGGTCACACCTGGAACTGGCTCGTCCACAACTAGAAATAGAAATTGGTCAGGCAGCGGCAATTGGTCGGGCCATCATCACCATCATCATCGCGGGAGCATCGTATTCATCGGCGGCTTTGGTTACCCGTACTGGTACGATTACTACTATCCGTACGGCTATTACGATCCGTATTCCTACTACGACTACGGCCAGTCCGCGGCGTATGACGACGGGAGAGGCTATGACGATTCTTTGGTTGTGAATGTGCAACAGCGCCTCGCTCGCGCCGGTTATTACCATGGCGCCGTAGATGGAATCATGGGCCCATCAACCCGACGCGCCATTCGTGCCTACGAGCGCGCTCATGGTTTGCGCGCCGATGGCGTGCTCGACGATCGGCTTCTCTCGACGATGGGCCTTCGCTGATGCGGGCAAAAGCGTAATCTTTCGGTTGGTTGGCCGGCGGGTCTCGAATGGGGAAACAGGGCGGGGCTCGCCGGCTGCGCTTTATTGCGGCGACGTTACGGTCAACGCCACGGTCTTGTCATGGAATTCGACCGCGCTGGCCTTGCTCACTAATTTTCGCTCTCGATCCAGGGCCGTCCACACATCGGCGAAGATAACGTCCAAATACTGCATCAGTTGAGGATAGACCGGGAGCCGGCCAATCGCTCCGCCTCTGCTTGTCGCTTTGATTTTTCCATCCGCCAACTGAACCGCGACCGAGTCGGTCGTGAAAAGCGAGTAGCCGAAAAAGGATCGTTCCACGGTCAGGTCGCACTTGCCTTCTCGAAATCCAACCACGACGCGGTTGAAGTCCAACCACGGTTTGTTGAGCGCCTTTTGTTTGCTCTTCAACGCCGAGCCCAAATATTGATTCACCTGCTCTTGCGTGTATTGAAGCGGCGCCGTTCGGTGAGATGTAATGGCATTCTCCAGCTCCAAACCGATTTGCGAGAGCGACAGCGCTTCCTTCTGAGGTGGCGGAACCTCCGCCGGCAAAATCATGAGAATCACCAGGGCCGTGGCGCACGCACCCAGAATGACCTTGCAGATCTTGAAGAACAAGAACCGCATCTTTGCGCGATGCGGATTGAACATGTCGCGAACGCGTTTGCTTTCCTGCGCGCGCTTGTCCGACGGCTTGACCGAGGAAATGACTTTCGAGCGATCAAGTTTGGTGCCGCAATCGTGGCAGTAAATTCGTTCCGGTTCGTTTTCACGCCGGCATTCCGGACAGATCAACTTGGTCATGCGGCGGTTTCTTTCTTCGGCTTGGTCTCGGATGTCGATGTCGATCCTGCCGGAGCCGGGGTGATTTTTTCTTTTTCGCCGGAAGATTTATCCGACGTTACCGGCGTCTCTTTTTTGGCCGCTTCTTTGTAGGAATTGCTCCGGTAATCAGTCGTGTAAAAGCCGGAGCCTTTAAAGATCAAGCCTGCGCCGGTGCCGAGGAGACGCTTTACTTTGCCGTGCCCCCACTTCTTTTGCCGGCAAAGGTCCTTCGGACATTCGCGAAACGGTTTGTCGCGCATGGACTGAAAGGTTTCGAAATTCTGCCCGCACTTTTCGCAGAGATACTCGTAAGTTGGCATGAGGGAAAAGGTAACGGCGGGCGACGGCCGCAAATTGCCTCAAAGAAAGCACAATTCAAGCCGCAACGGAAAAGCCAAATCTAATTTTGGCTCGCGGTTTGGCCGGTCAGTTTCTTGACTTTGCCAGGCGTGAGAGTAGACAGTTCGTTCAAAAAAAAACTATGGCACGCTTGTTTCTTCGCAATCTACCGACGCTGTTTTTCTCCGCTGCAATTTTGTTTTTGGTTGGATGCGAAGCGGAGGATGCGCGTTACAGCGGGCAGACGCAGTATCTCGGCGGCGGCGCCTACGGCCCGGCTCCTCAAGCCGGTCCTCCGCAAGACACGGTTTCCTATTGGGATGGCGATGGAATGGCTGGGAAGCCTTCCGTGAGAATCAACCTCAGCGAACAAAAAGCCTATTTTTACAAGGGTGGGTTGCTCGTGGGAATCTCACAGCTTTCCACTGGCCGCGAAGGGTTGAATACGCCGGCCGGCAAATTTTCCATTATCCAAAAGGACAAAGACCACGTGTCCACCCTCTACGGGGATTACGTCGATGATGCTGGCAACGTGATAAAACCAAATGTCGATGTGAACAAGGATCCGAAGCCGCCGGGCACGAAGTTCAAGGGCGCGCCCATGCCCTATTTCATGCGCATTGTTAGTGGTGTCGGCATGCACGCCGGTTATCTCCCCGGTTATCCGGCCTCGCATGGTTGCATTCGCATGCCTGAATTCATGGCCGAAAACTTTTTCAAGTCCGTCTCTACCGGCACGCCTGTGACGATCATGCGCTAGACCTTCCCGGGATTTTATATCCCGGCTTGAAGTTGTCTCAACGCGGCGGCATTCTCGTCACCCTGCCGGCCGATCTATGATTATCATTACGCAACCTCACGCCACGGAGGCGCAGATTGATCACATCATTGCCCGAATCCGCGAGTTTGGCCTCGACGCACAGATCATCCGCGGCGCCTCGCGCGTCATCATCGCGGTGATTGGATCGGCGGAATTAGCGCGAGAGAAGCCACTCGCCGCCATGCCTGGAGTAGAGGCCGTGGTTCCAGTCTTGAAACGATACAAGCTGGCTTCTTACGAATTTCGCGGCGGAGCGTCATCAATTCCAATCGGCCACGTAAAGGTTGGACGGACCGAAAATGTCGCTCTCATTTCCGGTCCCTGTTCGGTGGAAAGCCAGGAACAAATTCTGTCTATCGCGCATACGGTGAAAAAAGCCGGCGCCACCATCCTGCGCGGCGGCGCGTTTAAACCGCGGACATCGCCATATAGCTTCCAGGGCCTGCAGGAAGATGGTTTGCGATTTCTTGCTCGCGCCCGCGAAGAGACCGGCATGCCGGTCATCACCGAAATCATGGATGCGCGCGACCTGCCCACGGTGGAAAAATACGCCGATTGCTTGCAGATCGGAGCGCGCAACATGCAGAACTTTTCGCTCTTAAAGGAAGTGGGCCGCAGCCACCTTCCCGTTCTGCTCAAACGCGGCTTTAGCGCCACCATCAATGATTTGATCATGAGCGCCGAATACATTCTCAAGGAAGGCAACATGAACGTGCTCTTGTGCGAGCGCGGCATTCGCACCTTTGAAAACGCGGCGCGATACACCCTCGACCTGAACGCTGTCCCTATTCTCAAATCGAGAACGCACCTGCCCGTCGTTGTCGATCCAACCCACGGGATCGGCCTGCGCGAATTTGTTCCGCAAATGTCGATGGCGGCGCTGGCCGCGGGCGCCGACGCCCTGATGATCGAGGTGCACAATGCGCCGGAGCTTGCCAAGAGTGACGGCGAGCAAGCTCTCACTCCGGACATTTTCGACGAACTCGTTCCACGTTTGCGCGCCGTTGCCCAGGCGGTCGGTCGCTCGCTCTAGCCGCGGTCGCTGACCGCGGTAACTATCGCAACCCCAGACATTGAACTTCCCTCTCCTTCGGCGAAACATTCGCGGTGGGAAGATCGATACACGAGGAGTTGCTTGAGCTCGCGGCCAAGGCCGAACCGATCGCAGATAAGCTGCGCCAGATCGGCCAGCGCATTTGGCCGGTCGCCTTCTCTCACGCCATCGAACCGGCGCAGTCGTTTCTCGTCGCCACCATTGCGCGCAAGATCGACACGACGATCTGGGTGCTGGCTCCAAGCGTGCGCGCCCAGGAACTGTTTTATGAAGGATTGGTAAACTGGGTCCCCAACGCGCAATTTCTTCCGGAAGCAGAATTCGCCGCTGTCGAAAATATTCTCCCCGATCCGGAAATTGCCGCGGAACGGCTCGCGTTATTGTCGCTCATTGAAGCCGAGGCCGGACCGCACGTGATCGTCGCGACCCGCGCCAGCCTCGACCAAGCCGCGCCCAGGACCGGCGCGCTCCAATCCGCATCGCTGCAACTCGCTCCCGGAAAAACCGCCGGTCTGGAAAACCTGATCGAATCCTTGAGTCGCGCCGGCTACGAGCGCGTTGCGCAAGTGACAACGCGCGGACAGTTCGCCTTGCGCGGAGGAATTGTCGATCTTTTCTCATGGCAGACCACCCTGCCGGTGCGCGTGGAATTTTTCGGCGACGATATCGAATCGCTGCGCGAGTTCGATGTCGATACACAAACTTCCGTGCGCGATCTGCCTTCGATTGATGTTCTGTTGGGCGCATTCGAAGACCAAAGCGGAAAGATCCGCGATTATATTCGAGAAAATCATCTCAAGATCGACATCGCCCCGGAGGAACATTCCGACGCGCATATTCGAATCAGCGAAGGCTGGGTCGATGGAGGGACGACCGAAGCCGGCCCGCCGCGGCGGGTGTCGTCGGCAGAAGATTATGCCGGCGCATTTCAGGATTGCGAGGTGGGCGAATTCGCTGTCGGCGAATTTATGCTGGCGGAGGCGAAGCGGGTCCAATTTATCAAGCAGCTTAACGAATGGCGGCAAAACCAAGCGCGCGTCGTCATCTATTTTCAGACTGAGGGGGAGATCGAACGCTTCCGCGAAATCATCGGCGCTGCTCTAGGGGTCGCCCAACCCGGCCTAATCGGCGAAGCGACGACGCGGCCGCAGCCAAGGGCAGCGGCTACAGTGTTGGACGATATCGATCTTGTCGAAGGCACTCTTGCCCGCGGTTTTTGTTTTCCCGCAGCCAACCTGGTCGTGCTTTCGGCCGCGGAATTATTCGGCCGTTTCGCCGCACATGCCCGGCGCCGCTTGCGCCGGGCCGAGCGCCATCGCGCGCAAATCGATTTTAGCGAACTAAACGAAGGCGATTACGTCGTGCATCTCGAACATGGGGTCGGACGATTCCTCGGGCTCATCAAACTTCCGAAAAAACCCGGCCCTGTAGCGCCAGGCGTGTCGCCTGCAAATGCTTCCGAAACCGCGGCTGACACCGCCGCCACTATGGAAGAGATGCAGGAGGTTCTCGCGCTCGAATTCGCGGATGAGGCGAAACTCTACGTCCCACTCGAACAGGCCTACCTTGTCTCGCGGTATGTCGGTGTCGGCAAAAGAAATCCGCCGTTAAGTTCGCTCGGCGACGCGCGCTGGGCACGCGCGAAACGAAACGCCACCGCCTCGGTTTTCGATTACGCCGGTAAGATGCTCGTACTCCAGGCGGAGCGCGAAATTGTTCCCGGCTACGCGTTTGGGCCCGACACGAAATGGCAGCTCGAATTCGAACATTCGTTCCCGTTCCGCGAAACGCCCGACCAGATGCGCGCCATCACCGAAAGCAAGATCGACATGGAACGCCCGCGCCCGATGGACCGCCTCATCTGCGGCGACGTCGGCTTCGGCAAAACCGAAGTCGCCATCCGTGGCGCCTTCAAAGCGGTCATGGACGGCAAACAAGTGGCCGTGCTCGCGCCCACCACTGTCCTCGCGCAACAACACTTCGAAGTCTTTCGCCAGCGCATGCTCGATTACCCCGTGCGAATCGAAATGCTGAGCCGTTTCCGATCACAAGGCGAACAACGCAAGATCATCAAATTGCTGCGCGAAGGCGGGATCGACATCGTCATCGGCACGCATCGCCTCATTTCCGGCGACCTGGTCTTCAAGGACCTCGGTCTCGTTGTCATCGACGAAGAACAACGCTTCGGCGTGCTGCACAAGGAGAAATTCAAGGAGCTGTTCAAGCTCGTTGATGTCCTCACGCTTTCCGCCACGCCCATTCCGCGCACGCTCTACCTCTCGCTCGTGGGCGTGAAAGATATGTCCACCATCGAAACGCCGCCGCTCAATCGGTTGCCGGTCGAGACGGTGGTCTGCGGTTACGACGAACGAATCATTCGCGACGCGATCAAACGCGAACTCGAACGGCAGGGACAGGTCTTCTTTTTGCACAACCGCGTAATGTCGATCCAACGCATGCGCGATAAGATTGTCGATCTTGTCCCGGAAGCGCGTGTCGAGATCGGCCACGGCCAGATGGACGCGGACGAGCTCGAAGAAGTGATGGCGCGTTTCGTCGCCGGAAAAATCGACGTGCTCGTGTGCACAACCATCATCGAAAGCGGCCTCGACATCCCGAACGCAAACACGATCGTCATCGATCGGGCCGACCGTTTTGGCCTGGCCGATCTTTATCAACTGCGCGGACGTGTCGGCCGCGCCGAGCACAAAGCGTACGCCTACTTGCTGCTTCCGCGCGAGATGATGACGGTGGGCGCAGCGCGCAAACGCATCAACGCCATCAAGCAATACAGTTCGCTCGGCGCAGGCTTTCGCATTGCCATGCGCGACCTCGAAATTCGCGGGGCCGGCAGCATTCTCGGCACGGCCCAGAGCGGGCACATTATCGCGGTGGGTTTCGATTTGTATTGCCAGTTGCTTAAACAGGCCGTCGCCCAACTCAAGGGTGAGAAACTCCGTTTGCGGCTCGATGTCGATCTTCGCTTCGATTTCGTGGCCACGAACGAAGCCGAGTTTGTGCAGGCAGGGAGCGGTCGCCGTGGCGACCGGGGCGCTCAACCCTCATCCTTCCTTGAAGCTCGCGTCCCTGCGTTCATCCCCACGAGCTACATCGCCGACACAACGCTGCGAATTCAAACTTATCGGCGCTTCGCCGAGATCGCGACGGCTGAACAATTGGAACAGCTGCAGCGGGAATGGCGCGACCGCTTCGGCAAGTTTCCAGTGGCAGTTGACAACCTGTTCCTTCTCGCTGAGATCAAGCTCGCCGCCGCCAAGGCCGACATCACTCGAGTCGAGGTGCGGGAGCGCAAACTAATGCTGACCCGGCGCGGTGATTTTATACTTGTCGGTGGAAAATTCCCTCGTTTAGTTGCGGATAGAATCGAAGCGCATCTGGGGGAAATTTTGGAGCTGGTAAGGAAACTTTGAATCATATGATTCGTAAATCCATTTTTGCATTGTTGTCCGTAATGGGGCTGGCCTTATCACCCCTTTCGCAGGCGGCTTACGCGGCGGAACCTGAAATTGTGGACGGGATCGCCGCGATCGTGAACGGCGACGTCATCACCTATTCGCAAGTGCGCAGTTTGTCCGCGCCGCGTGAAAAGTTGCTGCGTTCCCAATTCAACGGCGAGGAGCTCATCGGCAAGCTCAGAGAGGCGCGCTCGGCCGCCCTTAACGATCTGATAGATCGACAATTGATTTTGCAATCGTTCCGGAAGGAGAATTTTTCAATCCCGGATCATTTCATTGAAGGGAAGATGCACGAGATTATCCGTGAAGATTTCGGTGGCGATCGCAACACCTTTATCAAAACGCTCGAAGCGCAGAATTATTCGCTCGGAGAATTCAAGAAAATGGAGGCCGAGCGAATAATCGTCCAGGCCATGCGAGGTAAAAACGCCAAACCGAACATGGTTGTTTCGCCTTCCAAGATTGAAGATTACTACAAGGCACACCGCGAAGAATTCACGGCCAAGGAGCAGATCAAACTGCGCCTGATCATGATTCCGAGCCATGCCAATGAGGGCGGCGCGCCTGCCCAAAAAGCCATGGCCGACGAAATCGTTTCGAAACTGGCGAATGGCGCGGAGTTCGATCGCATGGCGCAAATTTATTCCGAAGATGGTTCGCGCGAGGTCGGCGGAGATTGGGGCTGGATCGAGCGCAAAACACTGGCCGGACCGCTCGAGAAAGTCGCATTTAATCTCAAACCCGGCAAAGTCAGCAACATCATCGATTTCAACGGCAACTACTACATCCTGAAAGTTGAAGAGAGACGCGGCGGCAGCACAAAGTCTCTCTCCGAAATGCGCGACGAGATTGAAAAGAAATTGCTCCAGGTTGAAGCGCAAGGTCTTCAGGAGCGCTGGCTAGCCAGTTTGCGAGCCAAGGCGTTCATCCGCACGTTTTAACTCATCGTGCTCGTGCTCCTGATCGTAATCGCGTCTTAGCTCGGCGATCGCAGGATCGACAATGCTCTGTGCGTCTTCGTGGCGTGCTGGTGCTTGATGAGCGTACCGCCGACAGTATTAACACCGGGCCTTCAGGCCGGTGGAACTTACTCGTGAGGAGCCGTCCGAGCCGTTTCCAACGGCTTCTAATTCGTCCGCTGCAATCCGTGTCGTTCAATGAATTCTTGGAACTCTTCGGCAAAAGTACGTATTCGATGGTGTTGCTCCTGACCTCTTATGTACGCAGTCACTTGCTCAACGTTCGATGCGGAGACAGAGAACACACCATACCCTCTACCCCAAGCAAATTTTCCCGGAAGAAGACGATGCGTATTGATCCAGTGGGATGAACTTCCCTTGAGGCGTTGCATCAGTTCTTCGATGGAGACGGCAGTCGGAAGATCGACAAGCGCATGAACATGATCTGCATTCACGTAATTCGCTTTCATGTAGAAGTCGTTCGTTTGCGCGTATTCAGTGAGATAACCTGACACATGTCCTGCAGCTTCCTTCGTCAGTAATTTTTCCCGATTCAATGTTCCCCATATCAAATGGAGCCAACAGCTGGAATAAGAGTGGAGGGACATGGTCATGAGGCTAAGCCGTTGAAACGGCTAGTGTCGATTCTGGATCGCAAGCACCGGCCTAAAGGCCGGTGTTAATCGACGACGGGCGGTTCGGTAAATGGAGCCGCCGGGAGCCGAGGAGCATAGGGGTGAGCGGGCGGCGTGAACGAATCAACCGCCCCTACCTCTTCGCGCTACGCCTGCGTAGCCAATTTTGTTCTCGTGAGGCGGCGCTTGCGGCCCGACGCGGCGTTGATGAAGATGTGCGATGCCTCTTCGCATCGGCATCACCCTAGGCGATTGCGCTGGCGTCGGGCCCGAGATCGTTCGGGCGGCGCTCGATTCTAAACGCCTGCCGGTCTCGGCAGAATATCGTTTGATTGGAAAGTATCCGAAGTGCGACCCGGGAAACCCTTCACCTGAAACCGCTCGCGCCGCCGCCGCCGCACTCGAAGAAGCCGTCACGCTGGCGCGCCGCGGCGAACTCGACGCAATTGTCACGGGGCCAGTTCACAAAGCGCGCATGTACGAAATCGGTTTCAAGTTTCCAGGGCAAACCGAGTTCTTCGCCGAACGTTGCGGTGTGATAAACTTCGCCATGCTCTTAACCGGCGGAAACATGACCGTCGCCCTCGTGACCACGCACATTCCGCTGAAAGAAGTTTCTCACGCGCTCAAGCAATCCGAAATTGTTCGCATCGGTCTTTTGTTCGTCGACTTCCTCCGCTGCCGATCTAATCCCGCCGCGGCGGGGCCGCGCATCGCCGTTGCTGGTTTGAACCCGCACGCCGGCGAATCGGGTAAGCTCGGCCGGGAAGAAATTGAGATTATCGCCCCGGCGGTCGCGGAGCTAAACAATCAACTATCAACAACCGCCGGTCCGGCTCGGACCAACCATGAACCTGTCTTCGACGGCCCGCTGCCGCCCGACACGTTGTTTCATAATCTCGCGCTGGAAAA
>JBEEGY010000015.1:0-4764 GCA_041167145.1 Verrucomicrobiota bacterium | reverse complement strand
TCCAAAAGATAAAGGTAGAGGATCGCCATCGCATCCGTTTTGGAATCCGACGTGTTGTCATACTCCGCCCTAAGCTCGTACCGGTGGTCGCGCAAAATTGGGATCCCTTCGATGGACTTAAACTCGTCGACGTGAGCGACACCGACGCGATCCGGCCAATCTTGCGAATTCAACCGAAAAATCGTCACACCCGTCGTCAGGTCACGCAATTCCATCCCTCGTGCGAAAGGGTGGACGTGGATGGTGGCATAATGAATCGTCGTGTCGAAAGGGAGATTGAGTTGTGGCGTAATTTCGGTGGTGTAGATGTGGTGTCCTCGGGGAACGATCCAATGGTTCATCGGGCCTTCGCCAGGCTTCGTCGCGGCGGATCCCGCTGGCAGGTTCACGTTGGAGAATTCTGCGCATCCTGCTCCCATGTGCTGCGTCCCTGTATTCGCCATACAAGCAGGCCCCATGTCCGCAGATTCGCCGCGAGGCTGAAGAACGTATAGTGCACGGCGGAAAAGCGCCTTCGTCGGTGCGCCCGGCTCATCGGCCGCTATCGTGTGCACCTTCGTCTGCATGCGAACGTTCACCACTTGATTCCTCGCGTTCAGATTCAAAGACATCGTCACATAATCCAAAGGCGTATCGGAAGGAATCGGCACACCGAAGCCTTGTGGAAGTTCGATCGAGAGCCGGCCTGGCACCAGCGTGAAGAGGCGCCAATCGAGGTGCGTCTTTCCGTTAAACCGTTGATTGTGCTCACGAGGCGTGCCGCTGTGCTCAGCGAACGTGAGATTGGAATGACAGAAAAACTCCTGAGAGATCGGCTTTCGCTCCGTCGCATCGACGACTTGCGTTTCCAAACCGGTAACCCACTGCACCCGAGATTTCTCTCCCGTCGCGAGATGGATTCCACTCTCAACCGACATCGGCCCTTCCATGGAGCGATAAATCTTATCCAGCCGGTACGGATCGGACACCAGCGTCAGCACCGCTTTCTTCAGGGGATTAGGCCGTGTCAGCGAATAAACCGCAGGCCACACGAGGGCGCCTGCGACGGCGAGAAGGATGATATGCCGGTTCATGTACTGATTTTTGAAGCAAAGCATGTACCGGCCCTATGAAAGGAAGGGCGAGGTCAACTGCCCCATTCTGGCGGATATTCGAATCCTGTAACGCGGTAGTGTTCAACCGTTTCATCGTGTTGCTCGAAGGCACGCGCACATTGGTCGCGATATTGAAGGATCGTCGCTATCGCTGTCACGAATTGTCGATGACGGAATCCTTGAAAGCCGGCGCGCCTGTAAATGCCTGACCATGTTCATGCCGCAACGGGAACACCCCTGACACCCATTGGAGTGTTGGAGTAGTGGAGTAATAAAGTGGTGAAAAGCATTACTCCAGCACTCCATTACTCCTTTACTCCACTCCGCTTCGCCCGAAGCGCCTGCTCAATCTTCCCGAGCGGCAGACAATTCACGACGTCGTCTTTCGTTAGCCAGCCTTTGCGCGCGACGCCGACACCGAACCACAGATCTTGCAAACGCTCGACGCGATGCGCGTCCGGGTTGATCACACACTTCACTCCCTTTTGTTTGGCGAGCGGCCACCAGCGCCAGTCGAGATCGAGGCGTTTGGGCGCGGCGTTGATCTCGATCCACGTTCCGGTCCGCGCGGCGGCGTCAATAATAGCGGCAAGATCGACATGGTACGGTTCGCGTTTGAGAAGAAGGCGCCCCGTCGGATGTCCTAGCATGGTGATAAACGGATTTTCCATCGCCCGAATGATGCGCCTGGTCATGTCCGCTTCACTTAAATTAAAAACGGAATGGATCGACGCGACTGCGTAATCGAGCTGTGACAAAACTTCGTCCGGAAAATCGAGGGAGCCGTCGCGCAGGATGTCACACTCCACTCCGGCAAAAAGACGAAAGCCGTCGAAGGTCTTGTTTAGTTTTCGGATGGCCGCGATTTGCGCGCGCAGCTTCGATTCATCGATCCCGTGCGCCTGAATGGAGCTGTGGCTGTGATCGGCGATGCCGAGATATTCGAGACCGAGTTCCTGCGCCGCTTCCGCCATTTCCTCGAGCGAATTATGCCCGTCACTGGCGGTGGTATGACAATGAAATGTGCCGCGCAGATTTTCTTTTTCGATCAGCTTCGGCAGAGAATGTCTTTCCGCGGCTTCGAATTCGCCGCAGTTTTCGCGTAGCTCGGGTGGAATAAAATCGAGATCGAGGGCACGGTACAATTCGGCTTCGTCGCGCACGCGTGGGGTGCGAGCCGCACTGGCCCCCCGAGACGGACTGGCAGTAGTTGTCGATCTTTTCTTTTTCGCTTTGGGATCCGGTGGAACTTCGCCGAGCCGATACTCGTTCAAGGTCCAGCCCCGTTTGAGTGCGCGATTACGCATCTCGATGTTGTGTTCCTTACTGCCGGTGAAGTAATTGAGCGCAAATGGATATTCGGCCGTGCTCACGACGCGCAGATCGCTTTGAATGCCGGAGCGGAGACGCACGCTAGTCTTGGTCGATCCTTGCGCGATAACGGACTCTACGAGGGGATGCGCGATAAAAAATTTCGCGATCGCCTCCGGCTTCTTTGTCGCGACGACAAAATCGACATCGCGCACGATTTCTTTTCGGCGCCGATAACTTCCGGCAAGATCGACATGTAGGGCGTCGGGGTGTGCCGCCAGGTCGTTTCGCAGCGTCTCCGCTTCGGGTGCAACCTGACCCAGTTGAAACGAGCCGGCATGCTGCGTTCGCTTGGCGATCGCCTCACAAAGTTTTGTCTGCGTGGTTTCGCCGAAGCCCGGGAGTTCCGCAACGCGCCCGGACTCACAAGCTTTTTGCAGTTGTTCGATCGAACTGACCTGTAGTTTCTCGTGGAGCGCTTTGATTTTTTTCGCGCCAAGGTTTGGAATGGAAAATAACTCCAGGATCGTCGCCGGAAATTCGGCCCGTAACTCCTGTAAATATTTCAGCGAACCGGTTTCAGCGAGTTCCTTGATTTTGCTGGCGATGGCTTTGCCGATGCCGGGAATTTTCTCGAGCGCTTCTTCGTCCTTCAGCTCGCTGACGTTACCGCCCCACGTTTCAAGAGACCGCGCCGCATTGGCGTAGGCGCGAATCTTAAAGGGATTCTCGTCCTTCAGTTCGAGAAGCGTGGCAATCTCCTCCAGAACGGCGGCGATTTCGTTTTTTGTCATTAGATTCAACCGATAGCGAGGATTTGGTCGCCGTCGACATTATCGCTGTAGCGGCCTCGCGCTATTGTAGCCGCCCCGCTCCGTCGGGGCGAAATTAGCGCACGGCGACAGAGCGCCGTGGCTTAATTCACATCCGGCCGCGGCGCTTGTAGAAATGGTAACGCGCGATGATGGAATCGACGTACTTCCGCGTATTGGGAAAATCGATGTTGCTCAGGAACGTTTTCGCGGCCATGGCCGGAGCCTGTTCGCCCCCGGCCCAACGCTGTGCGCGACTGGGACCTGCGTTGTACTCGGCGAGCGCGAAGGGCATGGGATCAGGCTCCTGTTCCCAATGCTGGAAGGCGCGCTGCAGATACCAGCTGCCGGCTTCGAGATTCGTTTTCGGGTCGATCAATTCTTCGGCGCGGAAATTGTCGATCTTGTTTTCACGGGCCCATTCGTTGGCGGCTTTCTCGCTTACTTGCATGAGGCCGCGTTCGCCGGCGCTGCCAAATTTTTGCGGATCGAACCGGCTCTCGCGCCAGACCACCGCCTTCACCAACATGGGATCGAGATGATGCGCTGCCGCGGTTGACTCAATCAGGCCATCATACTGCTGAAAGCGCGCCGGACTGATCCATTCAAACAACGTGTAGGCGGGATCGCCGGAGCGCATCGCGAGATAAGCGAACCCGGCCCCAAAGGCGAGGAGAAGGCAAAGAACGAGCTTAAAGAGAAACCGGGTCATAGCGGCAGTGCGAAAGAGTGGATTACTATTCGAACGCGAGGTAACTCACAATATTCATCAATTCACGTATCATGGCGTGGATCAACCAAAAGTAATTTGTGCTTAAGCCAGCCTTTATTCGAGTGATTATCGACCGCGCGATCCATCGCGAGCTGGATTACGCCGTGCCCGAGACCCTCGCGGAACGCATTGGCGTAGGCTCGCGCGTGCGCGTGCCGTTTCGCGACAAGTCGGCACTGGCCACGGTCGTCGCTCTTCTCGAACAAAGCGACGCGGACGGAATCCGGCCGATCGAAGCGATTGTGGGTGAGACGCCAGTCTTGAGCGAGCAGCTGCTCGAGCTCGCGCGTTGGATGAGCGCATATTATTGCTGCCCAATTGAAGCAGTGATGCGCAGTTTGCTGCCGCAGGTGATTCGCCGCGCCGAGGTCGGCTGGAAAAAGCAGTTGTTCGTGCAACCGGCACGCAAGATCGACAAGTCCGAGCCGGACTGGCCGAAGGAAGTGGAGAAATTGCGCCGGCGTGCGCCGCGACAGGCGGAATTATTGGAAGCAATTTCGAAATTGGAAGCCCCGGTGCTGGCGGCGGAACTTCTGCGCAAGACCGCGCTCGATAACCAGACTTTACGCGCACTGGTCAAACGTGGGCTCGCGGAATTGCGCGAAGGCGCTGTGCCGCGCGACCCGCATGGGGACGAGCAGTTCGTCGCCACTGGGAATCTCGAGATGAATGCCGAGCAAACGCTCGCATTGAAGGAAATCACAGACGCCCTCGCCTCTCCCGAAAGCGCGAAGCCGATTTTGCTCCATGGCGTGACGGGCAGCGGCAAGACCGA
>JBEEGY010000014.1:0-2691 GCA_041167145.1 Verrucomicrobiota bacterium | reverse complement strand
TTAGTGCCGCGATAATGCCTGTCCGGCTCGGACTCGGGACGCTGAGGTCCCTCCCACATTAGGCCAGCTCGCCCAACGAGCGCTTGGTCACGGCAGCTTGAAGGAACTTTCCCCAGCTCAAATTGTCGCGGCCGGGAACATGTTCACGCGCTTTGCGAATGGCCATTTCGGAAACAGCTTCCACCACCCATTCGAAATTTGCCTGGCCGACCGAAGCGGCTTCCGCGTCCGGCGCCGGATTGCAAAAATCGATCGCGACCGGAACGCCGTCCCGGATCGCAAACTCAACTGTGTTCAAATCGTAGCCGAGAAATTCGTTCAACGTCCGAACGCCCTGCTCGACTTTCTGTAAAACTTCGGGCGGAGTCTGCCATTCGGTTTGATAACGCAAATGATACGGATGCCGCGGTTCGTAAGGCATGACCCGAACATGGCGCTGATCGATCGAGTAGCAGCGGAAGTACATGTCGAACTTCACTTCCTCCTGCAGCATCATCACGAGCTGGCCGGTCTCGCTGTAGGCCCGGAAAAATTCCTCGGGATTGTGGAGCCGATAGACGTTTTTCCAGCCGCCGCCTGCAAACGGCTTAAAGAACGCCGGCCACCCCACGTAATTGAAAATGCCTTCCCAATCGAGCGGGTAAGCGAGATTGCGGAAGGAATTGTCGTTCGTGTCCTGCGGTAATTGATGCGACGGCAAAAGCACCGTTTTCGGCACGGCCACGCCAATCTTCGTCGCCAGCGCGTTATTGAAAAATTTCTCGTCCGCGCTCCACCAAAACGGATTGTTCACGACCGCGGTGCCGGTAAGCGCTGCGTTCTTTAGCCACGCCCGATAAAACGGCACGTCCTGCGAGATGCGATCGATCACGACGTCATAACCGCACGGTTCGCCCTGGATGACTTTGTCCATCTTGACGAATTCCGCCATGATGTCTTTGCCGCCCGTTTTCTGATTCACCCGCTCGACAAATGCCGGCGGGAAACTGCCTTCCTGTCCGAAGAGGATTCCGATTTTTTTCATAGTTAGGTTATCCGCAGATTACACAGATTGACGCAGATTTCTCGGAGGCCTCTCCATCAGCGGAAATCTGCGTAATCCGCGGACGTTTTTTCTTACGAGTAAATCTTCGACAAATAGTGTGGCAGCATATCGCGCCAGTAATTCCAATCGTGGCCCCGCCATCTGCCGTCGTCCAGCCAATGCTGGATTCCCTTCGAGTTCAGGATTTCCGACAGGCGATGCGATTCGTGGCGGGTGTTATCCCATTCGTCAGTGCCGATGATGATGCCCATGTGGTTGTATCTCCACGGGTCGTCCGTGTTCGGCAGGTAATCGTAGGGGCTGTTGAAATAAATGTTGTCGTCGTAGTAGCCGTCAAAGAACGAGCTGATGTCGAACGCGCCGCTCAACGAAATCAGGTTGCTGACGGCATCCGGGTGGCGAAAGGCAATGTTCGCCGCGTGATAGGCGCCGAGACTCGCGCCGCTCACCATGACACGACGCGCCGAACATTCGCGCCGCGCGAAATCGAATACGTCCTGCACGATTACTCGCTCGAAGGCGTTATGCGTCCGCATCCGATCGGCGGGATGAATCGCCTTGTTGTAGAAGCTGTCGAGATCCGCTGAGTCCGGGCAATAGATCGTGATCTTGCCGCTATCGACGAAGCCGGCGATCGAATCGGTCAACCCGAAATCCTTGGTCTGAGAGTAGCGTCCGAATGAGGTCGGAAACAAGATCAGAGGCGTGCCGTGGCCTTCGCCGAAGACCAGCATCTCAAAGTCGCGGCTCAAATGCGGCGTCCACCATTTGATATAGCGTTCGTTCATAAAGCGCTGCCGTTTTGGCAATCGCGAGAAATCGTTTCCTAAAGCGCGAGCGGCCTAAAGGCAAACAGGAAGAGAATTCTCGACAAGTCCGAAATGACACGCGATGCGTTTCGCTTTCATGCCGCCGACGACCCTGACCGGAAACATCCAACAGCACCGCGCTTTTCCGTCGAAGATTCTCAAGAATCGCCGGGACGTTCTCGTTTATCTCCCGCCCGGTTACCGCCGGTTTTCGACGCGACGTTACCCGGTCCTCTACCTGCAGGACGGCCAGAATGTTTTCGACGCGGCTACGTCGTTTGCCGGCGTGGAATGGAGCGTGGACGAGACGGCGCAACAATTGATCCGGAAGAAATTAATGGAGCCGATCATCATCGTCGCGATCGCGAACACCGGCGAAGACCGGATCCACGAATACGCGCCGACGCCGGCGCGGATCGATCCGCCAAGGAGAAAGCGGAGCAAAGGGCTGCTCCGCAGTTACGGACGTTTTTTGATCGAGGAACTGAAGCCCTTCGTCGACCGGAAATATCGAACCCGGCGGGAGGCTGAATTCACGGGCCTGGGCGGCTCATCGCTCGGGGGGCTTGCCACTTTGGCTCTCGGCTTGTGGTACCCGAATTATTTTACGCGCCTCGCCGTCATGTCGCCATCGATCTGGTGGGACGACTGCGCGATCTACGACATCGTCGATGAAATCGATGAGATGGCGAAGCCGCCGCTGAAAATCTGGCTCGATACCGGAACGCACGAGCCCGGCTGGGAACGCGCGGGCAGCTTGCGGGATCGGCTGGTGGAGAAAGGATGGCGGCTGCATGACGACCTGCACTATCTGGAAGTCGAGGGCGCCGATCACAG
>JBEEGY010000013.1:0-4464 GCA_041167145.1 Verrucomicrobiota bacterium | reverse complement strand
AAACTTTGCTGTCATAATTTGGTTCGACACTCATGAAATCGGTCTGAACATCTTTCTCTTTGATACCCTGGGCTTTTAGGAACTGAAGCACTTTGCCGACGCGGTCGTCGTTTTGACGGCGGGCATCATCCAGTTTGTCACTGCGTGTCTCCACACCCGCGCTGAGATGAACCTCGTCCGGCGCAACTTTAATCTCGGCGGAACCCGAGACCGTGATTTGCGGCGGCGGGGCGATTGTCTGCGACCATGCTGATGACAACGAAAGCGCGGTGCCGGCGAGCGCGACGATGAAGCGCTTTTTCATGGTTGGCACGTTGGGCTAATGAAACAAAAATCGTCACTCATTTCATCGTCACGCCGACAGGATCGCTGGCCTGGCCGATTTCCTTGCCGTTGATCACCGCTCGGGCAGTGTAGGTGCGTTGCTCGGGTTTGCCGGGCGCGGCCGGCGGAAGCGGGTCGACGGCTGGTGTGCGCTTGAAAAAATTGACCAACGTCGGCGCCGCCTCATCTTTTCGTTGCCGATAAAGATTAATACCTGCGACTTCACCGCCAGCCTTGCGAAATGGAATTACGACGGTGTTCGGCCCAGTTTGGCGCGCTTGCCCGAGCTCAGCCTTGTAATTCTTCGGATCGAATTTGCCGCCGACGATTTTGAGCTGCTTGCCGATCACATCGAACGTGAACGCTGGCGACGCTTTAATTCGTTCCACGCGCGCCTGCCGGCGTGTGTCGATGCCGGGGTGCACGGCCGGCGGTCCGTTTGAAGCGCTCGGAAGATCGACGTATGAGCCTTGCGATTGGCCTTCCAGCACGGCGTGCGCGATGTGCGTAGGATCGGACTCAATTTCCGGTCCGAGTGTTTCGAGCAGATAAACGGCGTAACTCGAATCGTTCACCGCCGACGCGATCTCAACCGCAGTGAAACCGAAACTTTCTCCCACTTTGGGAAACTCCGCGGCAAAATTCTTGTGCCAATCAATCTGGCCCTTGCGATCTGTTGGATAGTAGGATTTGCTCATCGTTGAAACGCTCCCGCGAAATTTGATAGCCGATTGATCGAGAGTCCGTCAATCTTCTTCGGGCTCTGAGCATGATCGATGGCACGGCACCAGCTAGGATTCGCTGGCATCTCCTTAGCCGTGAAACTGTTTCACAGACGAAATGGTTCCGCCAAACCGGCCCCCACGGAAGCTGGACCGATGACCGCCGTTCTCGGGCACCAACTCGAGTCACAAGATATTCTCAACGAATGCAGTCCAGCGCTCCCAGCACCGTCGGCAGTGATCGCTTTGAGCGCCGAACAAAAAACCATTCTCGAGAAGCCGCTCGACCCGCGTGTAGATCGAATTCTTCATGAACTGCACTCGGACAGAACCGCGGCGGAGAACGCCCTCAAGGCGCGTCGCATAATTCAATTTCCGCAAAGCGATTGGGCCAGCGCACGTGTCGTGCAGGATGAAAACGGTTTTTGGCGGATCGTTCCCGGAGCTGCGCTTGAGCAGGATCGCCAGATGGTCCGGTTTTCTTCAGGCTCAATCACGATCTGAAGCGGAACGCTGGCATCCCGGAAGGGCCAAAGCAGTTCCGCTTCGCACGAAAGCTCAACTTGCATTAACGATTCCTGCGTGAAACGCAGGAACGAAAATGAGGTTGGAGGTTTGCGCTCGATGGTGCGCGCATTTCGTCATCGCAATTTCCGTCTCTACTTCGGCGGGCAAAGCATTTCGCTCATCGGCACGTGGGTCCAGCAGGTCGCGCTGGGCTGGACGATTTATCAACTGACACACTCGAGTTTCCTTCTTGGCCTTGTCAGTTTCGCAGGCCAACTCCCGCTTTTTATCGTCACCCCATTTGCCGGCGTGCTGGTCGATCGATTCAATCGGCACCGCACGCTCATTGCCACCCAGATATTGTCGATGTTGCAAGCGTTCGCGCTGGCGCTGGTTGTCTCCACCCACACGCTGCAGGTCTGGAATCTGATCGCACTGAATATTCTTGCCGGAATCATTCTGACTTTCGACCTGACCTCGCGACAAGCATTCATCGTCGAGATGGTCGGTTCCGGCCGCGACTTGCCGAATGCGGTCGCGCTGAATGCGTTTGTCATCAACGGTGGCCGCATGCTCGGCCCCGCGATTGCGGGAGTGCTGCTGACAGTTGTCTCGCCGGCGGTCTGTTTTTTTGTGAACGCAATCAGTTACATTCCGGTAATCGCGGCGTTGCTCTTCATGCGCGTGGCTGAATACGTTCCGCCGAAGAACCAACCCGGTCCGCTGCGCGAGCTCGTCGAAGGTGTGCGCTACTCGATCGGTTTCGCGCCGATTCGCGCCGTGTTGTTGCTCGTCGCGCTCGCGAGTTTGCTTGGCATGCCCTACCCCGTTCTCATGCCGATTTTTGCCGCGGAGGTTTTGCACGGTGGCGCGCACACTCTCGGGTTATTGATGACTGCTCCGGGAATCGGCGCGTTGATCGGAACCATTTATCTCGCGTCGCGAAAAACAATTCTCGGCGCCGGCCTTCGCGTCGCGGTGGGAGCGATCATCTTCGGCGCGGGATTAATTGTCGCCGGCCTCACCCATCATCCGGTCGTCGCTTTGATCGGACTTGGTTTCGCCGGGCTCGGTCTCATCGTGCAACTCGCAACCTCGAACACCGTTCTGCAAACGATTGTCGATGACGACAAACGCGGGCGCGTCATGAGTTTGTATACCATGGCGGTCATGGGAATGGCGCCATTCGGAAGTCTCATGGGCGGCGCGGTGGCCGATCATATCGGAGTGCCGGCCACGTTTCTTCTCGGCGGCGTCGCCTGCGTCGCCGGTGGACTTCTTTTCGCGACGAAGATTCCGGTGTTGCGCCCGATGGTATTGCCGATTTATCGGCGCAAAGGAATCATTCCGGAGATTGCCGAGGGTTTGCAAACTGCCTCGGGCTTGTTGCGGAGTGAAAGACGCTAGCTTGGAGAAAATAGCCCAGCGCTTCAGCGCTGGGGGCAGAAACATCAAATTCCGAAGAGTCCTGACAAGGACGACAGAATCGTTCTTTCGTCCCTAACGGGACTCGATCGCGATATCTCAACAGAACCCAGCGTTGAAACGCCGGGCTATTGTCGATCTTGCCGGTTCGTTCTAGTTTGCGTGATGATCTCGCGCTGTTTTGTCTTCGCTTTCGCCGTTGCCTTTTTGTCCTCGTCGCTCTTCGCCGACGAAGGCATGTGGCTTTTCGACAATCCACCGCTCAAACAGCTCAAAGAAAAATATCGATTCGAGCCCACGCCGCAATGGCTAGAGCATCTGCAAAAATCGAGCGTCCGTTTCAACTCCGGCGGGAGCGGCTCATTTGTTTCATCGACGGGGTTGGTTATTACGAATCACCACGTCGGGCTCGACACGCTCCAGAAGGTCAGCAGCGAGAAAATCAATTACGTGCACGACGGCTTCTACGCGAAGACGCAAAAGGACGAAATAAAGGCAACCGATCTTGAATTGAACGTGCTCATGTCGATCCAGGATGTGACAGACCGGGTCAAGAGCGCCGTTCGCCCGGACATGTCGCCCGATGACGCGGGGAAAGCGCGCCGTGCCGCCATCGCCGCGATCGAGAAGGAGAGCAAGGATGCGACTGGGTTGCGCTCCGATGTGGTCACGCTCTACCAGGGCGGCGTTTACAATTTGTATCGCTACAAGCGCTACGACGATGTGCGGATCGTCTTCGCGCCCGAGCAACAGGCGGCGTTTTACGGCGGCGATCCCGATAACTTCGAGTATCCGCGCTACGATCTCGATATCTGCATCTTCCGCGCTTACGAAAACGGACAGCCGGCCAAGCCCGCGCATTTCCTGAAATGGAACACCAAGGGCCCGAGCGATGGCGAACTGACTTTCGTCAGTGGCCATCCTGGAAAAACCGACCGGCAGTTGACCACCGACGAACTCGCCGACATGCGCGACCACGAGGTGCCTTATATTCTCAGCATGCTGCATCGGCGCGAAGTGTTTCTCACCGCCTTCGCTGCTCGCACCTTTGAAAACGCGCGGCGCCTCCGCGAAGATCTCTTCGGAATTCAAAACAGCCGGAAAGCTTTCGACGGCATTCAGGCGGCGCTGCTCGACCCGGAGATCTGGAGTTCGATCGTCGCACGCGAGAAGAAATTGCGCGATGGCATCACGGCCGATCCGCAGTGGCAATCCGCCGTCGGCGCCTACGACAAGATCAAGCAGACGCAGGCGGAGACCGCGAAAATCCTGCCGGTTTACCATTACTTCGAGACATCGCGCGGGCGCGCAACGGCCGCCTACCGCGCACCGCTATCGTTCTACAGCACGCTCTTCAAATATGCGCGGCGGGTCCTCCGCGCCGGCGACGAGCGCCCGAAACCGAACGGCGAACGCTTCCCGGAATTCCGCGACAGCAATCGCGAATCGCTCGAGCTGGATCTGTTTTCGACCGAGCCCGTCTACG
>JBEEGY010000012.1:0-2768 GCA_041167145.1 Verrucomicrobiota bacterium | reverse complement strand
TTAACTTCGCCTTCGGCATGAGCACGGCAGAAACACTCGAGCAGCCGCCACCGGCAATGACTTCAAGGATCGATGGCGAGTTGATGGAAGTGTCGATGGGGCCGCAGCATCCATCTACGCACGGCGTTTTTCGCATGAATGTCGCGCTCGAGGGTGAGATCGTTCGCAAGCTCAAGCCGGTCTTCGGATATCTGCATCGCAATCACGAGAAGATTGGCGAGAACACAAGCTACCTCGGCTCGATGCCGTACACGGACCGACTCGATTATTTTTGCTCCATGACCAACAACTGGGCTTACGCGCTCAGTGTCGAGAAGCTGGCGGGCATCGAAGTTCCCGAGCGCGCCGAATATCTGAGAATTATTCTGGCCGAGCTGACGCGACTGCAAAATCACACGTCATTACTTGGATTTTTGCTCAGCGACATGGGTGCGTGGGGCACGCCCCTCATGTACGCATTCCGCGAGCGCGAAAAGATTCTCGATCTGTTCGAATCGCTCTCCGGCTCGCGCATGATGTGCGACTACATGCGCTTCGGCGGCTGCCGGGTCGATGCGGGAGCCGATTGGATGGAGCGCGCCAGGAAGATTGTCGATCTTTTCCCGAAATTTCTCGACGAGTTCGAAAACCTGATCGTCTCGAACGAGATCTTGATCGCCCGCACACAACACGTCGGCAAGTTATCGGCCGACCTGGCTATCAGCGCCGGCATCACCGGTCCAATGCTGCGCGCCTGCGGCGTCAATTACGACATCCGCAAGGTGGACGGGTACGGATTTTATCCGCGTTTCAAGTTCCGCGTGCCGCTCGGCGAACATGGCGACACCTACGATCGCCTGATGATGCGCGTACTCGAATTGCGCGAGAGCATCGGAATTTTAAAGCAAGCTTTTGAGCAAATACCGGCTGGTCCCGTGATGAATCCGAAAGTGAAGATCCGTGCCTTTCGTCCGCCCATTGGGGAAGCGTATGGACGGATTGAAGGACCGAAAGGCGAACTCGGTTTCTATCTGATCAGCGACGGGAGTCCGAATCCGTATCGTTATCGGGTGCGTCCACCGAGTTTCATCAACCTGACTCTTCTGGAAGATCTCTGTCTCGGTCACACGGTGGCCGATGTCATGGTCATCCTTGGCAGCATCGATATTGTGATGGGAGAAGTGGATCGCTAGCGACTGATACTCAGCGCACCCAGCCACCAACCACCTGAATAGGTTCTATCTGATCCGGCAAAGTCACCCACGCCGCAATCGCTCCGGTTCGCGCGTCCAATCCGGCCAGCTGCAATTGCGCTTTACCGTCATTCATCTTTTCACTGACAAGAGACAGCACCACGAAATCGTGCTGAAGTTTTCGGCCGTTATTTTCGCCGCCGGCGACGTCTGTCTTCAGATCAAAACCGAGACATGCAACATGGAGATCGAATCCCCCGCCGTTTTTCGTGGCGGGGTGAAATTCAGCGAGAAGCTCGCCTTGTTTCGCGACGGAGATTTTTAGAATGCCCGCCGCGTCGGTTGTTCCGGACGGGATGTCAGTGTTCCGCCATTCGCGACCATCGAGCACAAAACCTGGCGTGTAGACGCTGTTGCCATTCCAGCGCGAAGAATATCGATATTGGCGCGCGGTCCATTCCTTTGCGGCGAACCCGTCACGCCAACCAAGATGGTCCCAATAATCGACATGAAATGCGAGCGGAACAAAACGCTTCCACAGGCCTGGCGCGGCTTTGAGCTTGCTCAGCCAGGCCTCGGCGGGCGGGCAACTGCTGCAACCTTCCGACGTGAAAAGCTCAAGTAGATGCGTCTTCTGCGGTCCGCTCTCAAATTGAAGATCGGCGCCGTGAGCCACGAGACTGAAGCCGAAAGCGGCCATGAAAACAGAGGTCGATCGAATTCGCATTTCGTCTGGCAATAGTGGTGTAATTTCGTAACGGTTGAAAGCGACATGATTGGGACGGGCATACTCAAGGGAATGGTGGTGACCGCGCGGAACTTCGTGGGAAGTTATTTTGAGAAGGACCGCCTGATCACGGTGCAATATCCGGAAGAGCGCAGTCCGCTGCCCGAGAATTACCGCAATTTCCCGTTTCTTATTTATGACACCAGCGATCCGGAGGCCGGATTGCGCTGTGTGGCCTGCAAGATTTGTGAGAAGGAATGCCCGCCGCAGTGCATCTATATTATTAAGAGCGAAGACAAGAAGCCCGATTACATGGGCAAGCCGCAGTTCTATCCGGCCGTCTTCGACATCGACATTTCCGTCTGCATGAGCTGCCAGATTTGCGTCGAGGTTTGCCCATTCGAAGCGATCAAAATGGACAAGGTGTTCGAACTGAGCCGGCGCGAGCGTTTCGATGCGTTGTTGCAACGCAAGGATGAGCTTTCCAAGTCGAATACCTACTATCACGGCATTCATCCGATCGAAGCGGCGGAAGTAGATGCAAAGTTGGCGGAGGCTGCTGAAGCTGCGGCGGCAAAGAAAAGGGCAGCGGCAGAAAAGGCGGCGGCAGCGCCGGCGCCCGCTCCTGCGGGAGGATCGACATCGGCACCTGGCGCTGCACCCGCGGCGCCAGCTCCACCGAAGGAATAACTTTTCGCTTAAGCATCGTAAGCCGCTTACGATGCATATATGGGGAGCACACGCGCCCTCGCGTGTTGGTCACAGCGCCTCCGTCTTAAAGAAATTCCCCGGCAATCGCGAAGACGAAAAGTTCGCGATGGCGAGGGCGCCATCGCCAGCACGCGAGGCGCGTGCGCTCCCCAGACCGG
>JBEEGY010000011.1:0-4041 GCA_041167145.1 Verrucomicrobiota bacterium | reverse complement strand
GCCGCGCGCAACATTTCCTCGACGAAGCTGAGCAACATCAAGCTGTCATCGATAACGAGCACCTTTCGTTTCGATGAAGTTCTTGGTCGGGAACGAACGGACGCGCGCGCCGCCCCAGCTTCATCAAAGCTTCGCACCGCTTCCATGAGCAACACCTGCCAATCGAGATTGATCGTACGCGGACTTGGCCCGCTCAGGGCAACTTCGGAAATCTTCCCGCCTTTCCATGATACGATTTCGTTGAAAGCGGCCGTCCCTTCCTTGCCCGGCGCGGTGGCATGCCGCACCTGGCCGTTCTCGAAAAAAACGCGCGCCTTTTCGCCGTGCGGGCCGGTGAACTCGAGCGCAGCTGTCGAGCCGCTCATGCATTTCAACTGAATGATGTCCGCGATATGCAGATCGCTCAGCGTGCCTTGAAATTTTTCGTCGGTCGCTTCGTCCGAAGGCCGCCGCAAGGCCTGCACAAGGTCGACAAAATCACCGTGCGGAAATGGTTTTTCCAAGAAGTGAATCGCGCCTAGCCCGGCAGCTTGTTCGCGTTGTGCGGCCAGATGAACGGCCGTGAGAATGATCGCGCGTGCATTGGGATGGCTCGTGCGCAAATCGTAAAGGAATTCCTGGCCCAGATCGTAAGTAGCGTCGACATCGAGAACGAAAAGGTCGGGCCGGATGCCGAGCACCAGTCTTTGCGCCTCTTCAAGGCTGTGAGCGACGTCGATTTGCGCCCGAGGCGCGGCCTCGTTCAGGGCTTGCACGATTTCGGAAGCGAGGTGGGCGTCTGGTTCAAGCACCAGAATGCGCCCTTCGTCTTTGGAAGAACTTTGCGAGGGATTCGGCGTCGTCATTTTTAAAATCAACAACGGTAACGCAATCCGTGTGCCCGCGAGACGTTGCTCCTTTAGAAATGCCTGCTTCTTAGCAAATGCAAAGTTTTTCTTTCCCTACCTCGCGCCGAACCGAACGGCCAATTCCCGGCGGCTTGTTTTTCCGCGCTCGTTCACCGGGATTTCATCGACCAGGAAGACGCGCTTGGGCACCTGCCAGGGACTGAGCTCGGCACGGCAAAACTCGAGCAGAGTTGCCTCGCTCAGATCGACATCGGCCACCACGCAAGCCGCCACCTCTTCGTTGCGCAGGTTTGACGCGCGCCCGAACACAATCGCTTTGCGCACACCCGCGAACCGCAGCAGATGCGCTTCCACTTCAGCCGGATTCACTTTTTTGCCCGCGACATTAATCACATCGGAAATGCGGCCGACGATCTTGAACCCGCCGCCGTGCCGAGTGAGCAGGTCGTCCGGGACAAAAACGCCGCCGCCCAATTTGTCTTCGTCGGGGTCGGGGAAATAACCGTCGCCGACCGCGGCGCTGCGCACGCGAACCTGGCTCGCCGCCGCTGCCGGATCGATCCCGCTCAGCGGGGCAAGATCGACATCTTCCATGGCTGATCCGACGAAACCGTCTTCAAACGTTGTCCCATCGCGATCGTAGCAAATTCCGCCGCATTCCGACGATCCGTAGAAGGAATGGATGGGCTGTTTGAATTTCTCGTGAAATTTCCGGGCCACCGCGCCCGAAAGGGGCGCGCCCGCCGAAATGCACAAGCGCAGTTTCGGAAGCGCCGGAATTTTGGTCATGTCGCAAAACGCTTGATAAAAAACCGGCATGCCCGGAAATACCGTGGCGTTGGTGCGCGCAAGATCGATGAGGACGGCGCGCGGCAAACGTTCGCGGCTCAGCACCATCGGCACGCCACGCGCGAGCAAGGGCGTCAGCAAATTGCTAAAGCCATAGGAATGCGAAACGGGAATCACGCCGAAGTTAAGATCGGCATCGGAAATTCCCATCGTCCGGCAAATCTGGTCGCAGTCGGCCAGCAACTGTTCACTTCGAAATCGGATCGCGCGTGGGGCGGCTGTCGTGCCCGAAGTTAATTTCAAGAGCGACGGCGCTTCGCCGTCCCATTTTGGTGTAGGGGCGGCTGTCCTCAGCCGTACAACTTCGGAAGAATCGCCGCCACCGATAACCCCAGCCGCCCGGCAAATCTCGAGCGCCGCCTCACGTTCGCGTTCGCTAATCGATTGCTCGAGCGGGAGAACGACCAGGTGCCTACGCAGACAAGCGAGCAGAAGCGCCGGCCAATCCTCGTGGTTGCCAATCTGGATGGCAACGACCTCGCCCGATTGAAACATGTCGATCTTGCCGGCAAAGGCGCGCGCTTGTTGTTCGACATCGTCAAAGGTTCGCAGCACCTCGCTCGTGGCGGCGACAATGGCAGCGGCATTGCCTTTGCGGGAGAGAATTTTGTCCCATTCCGTCAGCAGTGGATCGTGAGATTTCATGGGTTGCGCGAAAAGCGGAGCGCGAGTAAGTTCCGCGCTCCTTTTCGAACATGAAAGCGGACATTCATCCAGAATATTACCAGACTGACATCGCTTGTGCGTGCGGCGCGGTTTACCACACGCGCTCGACGCGCCGTGATATTAAGATCGGCATCTGTGCCGCTTGTCACCCGTTTTTTACCGGTGAACAGAAGTTCGTGGACACGGCCGGTCGCGTGGAGAAGTTCGCGCGCCGCTACGGGAGCACGAAGGCGACCCGCACGCCGAAGAAAGCTTAGCTGAGTTGTAGTCGCCCCGCTCTGCCGGGGCGTCTCAAGACGCGGCGACTGAGCGCCGTGGCTACACTATCTTATGGATTTCAATCCTTTAATTAACCGCAAACGCGAGCGGTTCGCCCAGCTCGAGGGCGAGATTGCCGATCCGAAGCTTTTCGAGAATCGCAAACGCGCGGAGGAATTGATGCGCGAGCATTCCAACATCAAGCAGTTGCTCGAGTGCTGGAACGACCTGGAAGCGGCGCGCAAGCAATTGGATGATAATCGCGAGCTCTCTACTTCGCGCGACGTCGAGATTGCCGCCATGGCTGACGACGAAATTCCGGAATTGGAAAAACGAGTTGTCGATCTTGAGCGGGATCTCCAGATCGGATTGTTGCCGCCGGATGAAAACGAGGATCGCGACGCCATCGTCGAGATTCGTGCCGGAACCGGTGGGAGCGAAGCAGCCATTTTCGCGGCTGACCTTTATCGCATGTACATCCGCTACGCTGAAACAGCAGGTCTGAAGACGGAAGATCTCGAGTCGAGCCCGTCGGAACTGGGCGGTCTAAAGGACGTAATTTTTCGCGTTTCGGGCGAATCGGTTTTTCGAAAACTTCGTTACGAAAGCGGCGTGCATCGGGTGCAACGCGTCCCCGCGACGGAAGCGCAGGGCCGTATTCACACTTCCACTGCGACCGTGGCGGTGTTGCCCGAGGCGGAAGATGTCGATGTTCAGTTGAAGCCGGAAGATTTACGGATTGAAGTTTCGCGCGCGGGTGGTCCGGGCGGCCAGGGGGTAAACACGACCGATTCCGCCGTGCAGGTAATGCACATTCCCACTGGCACAATCGTTCGTTGCCAGGACGGGCGGAGCCAGCTTAAGAACAAAGAAAAAGCATTGTCGATCCTACGCGCGCGCCTGCTTGAGCGCCAGCAACACGAGGAAGAGGCGAAATATTCCGCGGCGCGTAAAAGTCAGATCGGCTCGGGCGGGCGCGAAGAGAAAATCAGGACCTACAATTTTCCCCAGAATCGTCTGAGCGATCACCGGATTGGGCTGACGCTATATAATCTGGATCGGGTAATGGAAGGCGATCTCGGCGAAATGATTCAGGCACTGCAATCAGCCGATGTCGCGGAGCGGCTCGGAGGCGTCTTGGAGGGCGCGGCGCCGTCAGCGCCTTAATTAATGGGACACGACAACGCGTGTCCCTCCATCTCGAAATGAGCCTGCTGGAAGTCCTGAAGTCGACGACCGTGTATTTCACCAAGCACGAGGTCGAAAGTCCGCGCTTGAACGCGGAGCAGTTGCTTGCCCACTTGCTTGGCCTTTCCCGGATGGATCTATATTTAGAATTCGAGCGCAATCTTTCGGAGGAGGAACTGGCGCCGTTGCGGGACTTGGTGCGACGCCGCGGACAAGGGGAGCCGCTCCAGCA
>JBEEGY010000010.1:0-9957 GCA_041167145.1 Verrucomicrobiota bacterium | reverse complement strand
AATCCGCCACCGAGCGTGACCCCACCTAGCGGCCAGAAGATGCCGCCGGAAAAACCTCCCAAACAAGTTATCGCACCTGACGTCGCGCCTCCCCTTCCAGGCGCTCTCGGCGGCGCGCCGGCGTAGGCTCGTAAAGTTTTTAGCGACGATATCCTCACCAACTGGGGAAACTGTAGCGGCGCTCTGTGAGCGCCGAAAATAAGTAGATCCGGCGGTCATAGACCGCCGCTACAATTGGACGCCACCGCGCTGTCGGCGCCAAAATATTTGGGACACGACAGCGTGTGTCCCTCCAATCCTTTAACATCGCGCGGCGGAGCGTACGATCCACCTCACTGCGGCGAGCGCGATTCGCTGCGCGGTGGTACGTTAACGCCCTGCTTCAGTCTGAACCGCCGTGCTGGCGCGAATTCCATTGACTGACTGATCGCCAGTTACCTAGGCTGCGCGCAACACATACAAAAAACGAAGCTTCCTGCTTCAACACGGCCCGCCGGGACAAGGTATCGGGGCATCCGCCCGGGTCTTTCACGTCAACATAAGGATCATCATGAAACTCATTGTCTCTGCGTTAGCTGTCATCGGCGCGGCCTCGCTCGCGTTTGGTCAAACAACAAGCCCATCTCCCGCGGTCGAGAGCAAACCAGCTGCATCGGACGCGAAATCGGCCGCGCCAGCTGCGCGCACCGACGTTTATCACGTTCACTTCACAAAGTCGGCGCTGGGCAAAGCGGCGCAGCACGCCGATTCGCTCAAAAAACAAGATCCGAAAGCGCCCATGCCGGGACACTACGTCATGCTTCGCCATCAGGACGGCGACGCGTGGGATTATTGCGTGATCGAACATCTTGGCACAAAAGCGACGGTCGACGCGGCTCGACCAGCACCGCCGCCAGGGCAGCGCGATCTGAGCGATTGGCATACCGATACCTACTGCAGCGGTCCAGCTTGGGCGGATTTTGCGCACGCTTTGGGACTTGACGATGCCAGCAAGAGCGGGGGCTCCGCTTACGTCGTCTCGGTTTATCGCCCTGCTCCCGGCCAACGGGATGCACTCGATAAAATGTTGAACGAACCGCCGAACCGGCCGACCGACACCTCCTCAGGTAATGTTGTTATGCAGCATCTGGAAGGCGCCGCGTGGACCTTCCTGGCCATTGCACGCTACAACTCATGGGAAGATTTTGGTAAGAACGAAGCGAATAGCGTGGCGCAGACCAACAAGAATCAGGGCGGCTGGTTCAAACTGCGCGATTATGTTTCCTTCCACACGGACACGGCCTGCGATCGTATTGTGCCGTAAGGCGCGAGAGGATTGAATTTTGAAGCATTGCCGCGCGCGTTTACACACGCGCGCGGCGGCATGTGCGAACTGTAGCGGCGCTCTATGAGCGCCGAAACCAAATAGATTCGGCGGTCATAGACCGCCGCTACAATAATGGAGGACGTCGCGTATCCCTCCAAGGCATTAGCGTCGCGTGACGGTCCCGCGATTCACCTCACTTTGGCGAACGCGACTTGGCGTGCGTCTTCACTTCCCGCCGTTGAATGTCGACGAGATGTCGCAACTGGCGCTCCATCGTTTTGAAAGCGTCGTGGATGACTTTGTTGAGCGGATCGTGCGAACCGTTGTCCATCTGTTTTTCGTCGGAGACGAGCTCGTGGCCGCGTGAAACGGTTACATCGATACGGACGCGAAATTGATTCCCCTTGTGATGGGCATGGTTCGGTTGCTCAATCGCCACGTCGCAGCGGTTGATGTGATCGCAAAATTTTTCCAGCCGCTCTGCGTGCTCCAAAATGAGATTGTCGATCTTGTCCGATTTTTCCAGGCCGCGATAGGTAATCTTAACAGGCAGTTGCATAACGCTTAAACTCTAAGCTCTCATGTCTCCTGCGCGCGAACGAAAAAATATCGGTCACCCCGCGGGATGATTGATCGCGCCCTGGCCCAAGGATATTGAGAACTCCGATTGCGAGGTCCCTCACTCCGCTCGGGATGACAGAGTAGCCCGGGCGTCGTGATCACACCGGCTGCAGCGATCGGAAATGCGTGTGCAATCGCGCCGGTTCGATTTTGACCAAATCCGATTTCACGTGCTCGACAATCCGGTCGCGCACATCGCCCGGCAAAAGATTGACAATGGCGCCGTGAATGTCCGCGGCCGCGGCAAACGACCAACCTTCAAAGCCGTCGCTCTTCACAATTTTCGAAATCTGGTCGGCCAACTGTTTGTAAATGCGCCGCTCGGTTTCGTTCTCCAATTTAGTTTCTGCGATGGAAGCGCCCGGGTGCGCTCCGGCTCCATCAGCCGCGTATCGTCCGGCGAAATCGGTCACTTTGTCGATGAGTTTGCCATGCGCTTCGGTCGTGTTGAACGCCTGGACCAGATGCAAACTCGGTCCGCGCGTGGGCGTTTCATCGACCCGATAGGCTTTCAGACTTCCACGATCTGCAACAACGACGAGAGAGGTAGGTGTCATAGCAATAACATCTTGAGCGGGCACGCATGAGAAGCGCGTCTTATTCTTCTATAGTCAATTCGCGCCCCGCGACAAGGCCGCGCGGCAACAATCTTTCACCTCGCACTAAGGCCACAAAGGTCACGACGGATCATGGCAAAATAATTCCTCCCGAGACTTTGTGAACTTTATGTCCGTTGTGCGAGAACTCTTACGTTTTCCCGCTCGCGCGTTCCTCCTCGGCACTCGTGGCGCGAAATTCGAAATGGCGTTTCTTCCACGATTCTTCACGTGCTTTCGCCGCCTCGCCACTCGTCAGCCGCAGCAAACATGCACTGTGATCGGCAAGATCGACATCGTCTCCTGAAGCGAATCCTCTCTTCTCGCGCAGAAAGCCCTCTTCGTTTGTCGTGTCGAGAATCAGTTCCCAACCAAGGTGTTCTTGTCCTGGCAGCACGAATTGAATGGTTTCGAAATGCGAGTTAATGAGCAGAAGAAACGTATCGTCGCGAACCGGTTCGCCTTCGAAACTCACCACATCGGCCGTGTCGCCGCTCAGCAGCATGCCGAGACAACGCACGAAGGGGGAGGCCCATTCCTCATCGCTCATTTCATTGCCGCCGGGATTGAACCACATCACGTCGCGAATCTCGCTCCCGCGAATCCGCCGGCCCTGCAGAAATTTCGGACGCCGAAAGACCGGATGATCCTTGCGCAACTGAATCAATCCCCTGGTGAACTCACGCAACTGCGTTTGCTTTTCGTCGTGCTCCCAATTGAACCAGCTGATTTCGTTGTCCTGACAATAGGCGTTGTTGTTCCCCTCCTGGGTCCGGCCGAACTCGTCGCCGCCCAAAAGCATGGGCGATCCCTGCGACAGAAAAAGAGTCGTTAGAAAATTGCGACGCTGTTTCCGGCGCAACATGCCGATCTTAGGATCGTCGGTCGGACCTTCCACGCCGCCGTTCCAGGACATATTATTATTGTCGCCGTCTTCACTGTTCTCACCGTTGGTTTCGTTGTGTTTTTCGTTGTAGCTCACCAGATCGTTCAACGTGAATCCGTCGTGCGAGGTGACGAAATTAACGCTCGCATACGGACGACGGTCGTCGTGTTCGTACAGATCGGGGCTGCCAGTCAACCGATAAGCCATTTCGCCGATTTTGGCTTCGTCGCCTTTCCAATAAGCGCGCACCGCGTCGCGGAATTTCCCGTTCCACTCCGACCACGGCGTCGGGAAATTCCCGACCTGATAGCCACCGTCACTGACGTCCCATGGTTCCGCGATCAATTTAACCTGGGAAATGACCGGGTCCTGCCGAATGATTTTAAAGAAGGCGTGGAACTTGTTCACGCCCGTGCCATCACGGGCGAGCGCGGGCGCGAGATCGAAACGGAATCCATCAACGTGCATCTCGCTCACCCAGTAGCGCAAGCTATCCATGACAAGTTGCAGTGTGCGCGGATGGAGCGTGTCGACTGTGTTGCCCGTGCCGGTGAAATTCAGATAAAAGCGCGGATTTTCTGAGAGCAACCGGTAAGACGAGATGTTATCGACCCCGCGGAAACAAAGTGTTGGGCCGAGATGGTTTCCTTCCCCGGTGTGGTTGTAGACAACGTCGAGAATCACTTCCAGGCCGGCCGCGTGAAGACTGCGGACCATTGCTTTGAACTCAGCGACCTGTTCCCCCGCCTGTCCGCTGCTCGAATACTCGCCATGCGGCGCAAAAAAACCGATCGAGTTGTAGCCCCAATAATTGGTTAGACCCCGGTCAACCAAAGCTTTGTCGTCGACATGCGCGTGCACCGGTAAAAGTTCCACCGCGGTCACGCCAAGATTTTTGAAATAACCGATCGCCGCCTCGGTTCCAAGTCCGGCATAAGTACCGCGCAACTGTTCCGGAACGTTCGGATGCAACTTCGTGAAGCCCTTCACGTGTATCTCGTAAATGACCGATTGATGCAGCGGAATTCCCGGTTTCACGTCCCCCTGCCAATCGAACGCGGTATCGATCACGACCGATTTCGGCATGCCCCAGGCGTCGTCGCGAAAATCCCGCGTCAGATCCTCGAGCTCATCGCCCACCACGTAGCCGAACATTTCGTCCGCCCAATTCACATCGCCGGCGATCGCTTTCGCGTAAGGGTCGATCAGCAATTTCGAGCTGTTAAAACGCAGCCCGTGCTCCGGATCGTACGGACCCGAGACGCGATAACCGTAAAGCTGACCGGGCCGCGCATCCGGCAGGAAAACGTGCCAAACATGATCGGTTCGCTCGACCACTGGAACGCGAACATTTTCCTGGCGCGCATCGATGTTGTCGAACAAGCAAAGATCGACACTCGTGGCGTGCTCGGAGAACAACGCGAAGTTCACGCCGTTCCCCGTCCACGTCGCGCCGAGGGGATAAGGATATCCCAGCCATGTCGTTACCGGTGTCATAAGTTAAGGCAAAACCGTCTCAGCCTCGCACAACGTCCACAAAGATGACGACGCACTCGAAGACCAAATCCATTCCACTTTGTGCACTTTGTGGCCTTCGTGCGAACATCTTTTCTGTGCGAGGAAAAATTCTGGCGGCTATTTTTCTGATAGCTGGTTTAATCACGCTCTTTCTATTCGCACACCACGATTGGAACGCGCTGCCTGAAAATTTAACCGCAGATCGCATTCTCGTGGAGAAAGCGGAAAGGAAATTGTCGATCTTCCGCGAAGGAAAGCTGATCAAGACTTATGGCATCGCCCTCGGGCGCAATCCGGTCGGCGCGAAAGAGAAAGAAGGTGACATGAAGACGCCGGAAGGCGTTTACAAAATCGACAATCGCAATCCGAAAAGCGATTACCATCTCGCGCTGCACATTTCCTATCCATCCGATCAAGACAACGCGCGCGCCACTGCGCGTGGTGTGAACGCGGGCTTCGACATCATGATTCATGGATTGCCGAACGGCAAAGGCTGGATGGGCGCGGCGCATCGCCAGATTGATTGGACAGCCGGTTGCATCGCTGTGACCGACGAAGAGATCGAGGAACTTTGGCGTATCGTGCCTGACGGAACAACGATTGAGATTCGTCCGTAATCTGTAGCCACCTCGCTCTGCGAGGCGCGCCGATGGGGTCAACTCATATCAGCGTCGCGTCGCCCAGAGGGCGACGACTACAGCCCGCTCGTAGAGCGCCGCTAGCAGTTTCTGTTTCAGCTTGTCCAGCTTGCGCACAAGATCGACAATTACTTCATGAAGACATCATTTCGCGTCCTGTTGCTTACATCAGTCGTGTGCGTGCTCGCATCATATGTCTCGGCATCGACAGTCATGGTCGGTGAAGCGCGTCCGCCGACCAATCCGGCCAATGTAAAAGTTTACATGGAGCCGCCGAGCAGATTCGATCGCATCGCTATCATCCGAAAAGGTAGCGGCGCATGGGCTTTTGCCGACCAAACACAGGTTGATGAAGCCATTGCTAAAATTCGCGTGGAAGCGGCGAAGGTGGGCGCTAACGGTATTCTCCTTCAAGTCGTAGAAACGAATTCCAGTGGGGGACTCGGCATCGGTGTGGGTGGATTGGGCATCGGCGGCGGGCCTTACCACCATCACGGCTGGCATGGCGGCACTTCCGTGGGCGTGGGCGGATCGTTCTACGCTCCCATCTTGCACAAGACCGTGCAGGCTGAAGCGATCTACGTTCGAAAAAAATAAATTCCAAGATGACGCTGCCCAGCCCACCGGCGCTCGGCGCGATCTACGGAATCTCGGAAGTTTTTCTCGCATTGACGCGCCGATCGGGCGGCCGTGCCGCGTCGCGCGATCGGTACTCGCTCCTGATTCTTTGGGCTGTAATCCTGTCCAGCATCTGGCTAAGCATCGCGTGCGTCGGGTGGTTTCCGAAAGCGGGACTTCCACATGGGCGAGCTCTCTATTTTCTGGGGCTCGCGTTATTTGGCTGTGGCATAATTCTGCGCTGGTATTCGATCTGGTGCCTCGGCCGATACTTTACCGTCGACGTGGCGATCGCGCCCCAACATCACGTCGTCGATACGGGTCCCTATCGTTTCATTAGGCATCCGTCTTACACCGGTGCATTGCTCGCGTTTCTCGGCTTCGGTTTTTGCCTCGGCAATTGGATGTCGATCTTGTGCCTAATGTTGCCGATCGTTGGCGCATTTATGTGGCGCATCCACGTGGAAGAACACGCTTTGATTGAAGCACTGCGGGACGATTATCGCGCGTACATGCGGCGAACGAAACGCCTTATCCCGCTTCTCTACTAGCCAGCGCCTCAGCGCCAGTGTTTACAAATCGCGCAATGCGCGGTGCGCCTTATCGACATCACTCGGGCGCAAAATCATAAGACCTCGGTCCGATTTTGTCGTGGCCGCCATATAGGCGTACTCGATGTTCACCTCGGCCTTCGACAAACGCTCCGCGATTTGCGCGAGCGTGCCCGGTTCGTTGTCGCTTTCAATCATGAGCACGTCGTTTTCGAGCGCGAGCGCGCCAGACTCGCCCAGCAACATGAGAGCCTTGGTCGGATCACTCACCACCATGCGAACGACGGAATGATCGGCCGTGTCGGAAATGGCGAGAGCATGAATGTTTATTTCGGCTGTGGCCAACGCTTCGCACACGCGCGCGAGCGCTCCGGGACGATTGCTCAGAAAGACCGCGAGTTGCGTAGCCGGTTCCATGGAAAGTTTGGGATTCATGGCGTCTCCACAGTGGGGCTGGCCCCCGCTTCTGACAACCTAACAAAATTGAACGGCTCTCGCGCGGCCACTTTCCAACGAGCAATCCGAATAAAGCGCCGCGCGGACAAGTCCATTAACTAAACATGCCCGGAAATGTAACTCCGAAAAAAATCGCGAGCCCCGATGATTTCGGGGTTGTCGATCTTGTCGACGTGAACTCACCGGGAGGCGGAAAATCCGAAGACGCGTCCACACCGCGTCGCACCATTGGCTTCTGGACCGCGTGCGCGATCGTCGTTGCCAACATTATCGGGACAGGCGTCTTCACCAGTCTCGGGTTCCAACTGCCGGAGATACATTCCGGTTTCGCGCTTCTCATGTTGTGGATCGTTGGCGGCGTCGCCGCCCTTTGCGGTGCCCTCTCCTACGGGGAATTGGCCGCCGCACTCCCACGTTCCGGCGGCGAATATCATTTTCTTTCCAAGATTTATCACCCGGCACTCGGCTTCATGGCCGGAATCGTTTCCGCCACGGTGGGCTTTGCTGCGCCCATCGCGCTCGCCGCCATGGCTTTCGGGAAATATTTCCAGGGCGTCTTTGGATTTGGCTCGCCTCTTCTGCTCTCCTTCGCCCTCGTCTGGTTGATTGCGCTCGTTCATCTCGGGAACCTAAGACTCGGAAGCACATTCCAGAATTTTTCCACGCTCGTGAAATTGCTCCTCATCGCCGTCCTCATCGGCGCCGGATTATTTGTCGACCCCAAACAACCGATCTCACTCTTGCCCGGTCCCGGTGACACGATGTCGATCTTCGGCGCACCGTTCGCCGTCGCGCTGGTTTACGTGATGTATTCCTACTCCGGCTGGAACGCCGCCACTTACATCGCCGGCGAAATCAAAGAGCCGGAAAAAAATGTCCCGCGTTCGCTTTTCTGCGGCACGCTTGTGGTCATCGCCACTTACACTGCGCTCAACGCCGTTTTTCTCATGACCACGCCGGCACAGGAGTTGAGCGGACAGCTCGAAGTCGGACTGATCGCGGGCAAACATATTTTCGGCGACAATGGCGGCCGCATCGTCGGTGGAATTATTTGTATCGGGCTCATTTCCGCCATCAGTTCGATGACCTGGATCGGTCCGCGCGTGACCATGGCTATGGGAGAAGATAATACGCTCATTCGCTTTCTCGGCCGGAAAAATCGCGGTGGCGTTCCGGCCAACGCGTTGCTCCTGCAACTCTTGCTCGTGAATCTGTTGCTGCTCACGCGCAGTTTTGAGGGTGTGGTCAAGTATATCGGGTTCGCATTGTTGCTTTGTTCGTTACTCACCGTGGTCGGCGTGATCGTTTTGCGGCGGACTCGTCCCGACCTTCCGCGCCCCTACAAGGTGTGGGCCTACCCGCTGCCGCCCCTGGTTTTTTCTGCAATCACGATTTGGATGATGATTTACCTGTTGCGCTCGAATCCGACCGAATCATTGGCCGGACTCGGAACAATGTTGGCGGGTCTTGTGCTCTACCTGTTTACAGGACGAAGTCGCAGCAAAACCGCATGAAGACATTTTTTCTGAGAACGTTTTTGCCGATGGTATTGGCGATCTTGATCGGCACAGCGACGACCTATGCCCAGTTCTCCGATCGGGTGCCACTGTCGTCCATGCGACGAGTGAAGCCCACGCCAACGGCGACGCCCGTTCCCGCAAAACCGGAGGCGGACGACACGTCCACCACCCTCCAGCGCGTTCCACCTCCGGCCCAGCCTGTGATCGACGTGCCGCCGGGGCTGGTCGCTTCTCCCCATGACGCGGCGCGTTTTCTGGCCGGCATGCCGGTCTCACCAGATTCTCCGCTCGCGCCTTTTGAACAAACGCCGGTGTGGCAGGAGCACGCCAAAAGCCTTGAGGAACGTTTTACAAAACTCATCCCGCGTTTCACTAAAATCGCGACGTGGAGAGCTGCGTTCCTGCCTGAATCGAACGAGCAGATGCCGGTTGCATTCTACATGTTTAGCGGCCCGGATTTTCTTTACGTCGACCAATTCTTCCCGAACGCCTCCGTTTACGTTTTGTGCGGGACGGAACCGATTGGCCCGGCGCCGGACCCGCTTCGCCTCAACAACATGTGGGGCGCGCTCGTCAATCTGCAGAACTCGATGAACTCGCTGCTGCGTTTCAGCTTTTTTATCACCAAGGACATGAAGACCGATCTGCAACAGGAACTGAGGGGGACACTGCCGGTCTTTTACGTGCTCATCGCGCGCGCCAACAAGACGATTAAAGATGTCACGTTTATTTCCCTCAACCGCAACGGGACCTTCCAGGAAAACTCGTCTGGTAAAACAACCGGTGGCACGCCGGGCGTCCGCATCACCTACACGGACAATGCCACCGGTCGCACGCAAACGATGTTCTATTTCACAACCGACATCTCCGATAGCGGGATCAAATCGAATCCCGGGTTCTTAAATTTCTGCCAGCACTTCGGCGTCGGCGCGAGCCTGCTCAAGTCGTCATCCTACCTGATGTTTGAGAATGGATTCTCCACGATCCGAAATTTTCTGCTCGATCACAGCCGCACCATCTTGCAGGACGATGCCGGAATTCCGCTTGCCTATTTCAACCGCGACAAATGGAACCTGCGCCTTTTTGGGACGTATGCGGGACCAATCGAAACTTTTAAACAGCACTACCAGCCGGGGCTACGGGAATTGTACGAGCAAACCAATCCACCGCCGCTTGATTTCGGATTTGGCTACCAGTGGAATTACAAGGTCAGCAACCTGATCGTGGCGCAACGCAATTGAATTGCT
>JBEEGY010000009.1:0-3288 GCA_041167145.1 Verrucomicrobiota bacterium | reverse complement strand
CAATCTTGATGACCCGCGTCGTGGCGCCGGCCAAAGCGCAAGCGATCAACATCGACAGGAAAATTCCGGTCCATTTCTTATTGCCGCGCCACCAAGCGATCGCGAGCAACACAATTCCAAGGGCGGCGTGAGACCACCAATCGCCAAGCCGACTGACGTTACGCATGAATTCTCGCGGTCCATCCGATTGATGTGCATTGACCCATTCACGCATGGGCGCGTCGAAAATAAACGCCATCGCGACTGAAATCACGGCCAGCGCCACTAAGATCGATAATCGTAACCAGCGTTTCACGTCATTTCCCGTTTGTAATTAACCGCCGGGTATTCTTGAATCCGCAAGTTGACTCCTGCAATCCGCAATTACGCGCTGCTGTTCTTTGGCTGTGTCGTCTTTCACGTCATCGGCACGTGGAACCTTCCGCTGATCGATCGCGACGAACCGCGCTTTGCCGAAGCGTCGCGCGAAATGATCGAACGCGGTGATTACGTCGTCCCTTACTTCAACAATCAATATCGTTTCGATAAACCTCCCCTCGCCTACTGGGCACAGGTCGCGAGTTACAAAGCTTTTGGCGAAACCGATTTCGCGGCCCGTTTTCCATCCGCCGTCGCAGCCGCGCTCATCGCATTGTCGATCTTGGCCTGGGGTTCGCGCTTCGGCGAAAACCGAGTTGGTTGGTGGGCAGCGATCATCTTCACGCTCTCGCTGCAGGTCTTCGCGCATGGCAAAGCAGCCGTCGCGGATATGTGGCTCGTGCTGTTTGTGACGCTGACGCATTGGGCGGGATACGAATTAATCTACGGCAAGAGGACGCTCAACCCGCCTTCGCCAGGCTACGGCGCGGCAGGCGCTCAACGCTCAACGTTCAACGTTCAATGGAGCTGGTGGTTAGCGTTCTACATCTCGCTTGCGTTTGGATTCCTGGCCAAAGGGCCAATCGCTTTTTCTCCCCTTCTAACCGTCGCGGTGATGAAATGGCAAGATCGACAACCGCAGGTCGCGAAGCGTTTCGCATTTGTGCGCGGCATCGCAGTCACGCTCATCATCATTTCGCTTTGGGCGATTCCCGCGATCCTGCAAACGCATGGAGAGTTTTTGCGCGTCGGCATCGGACGCCACGTGATTGAGCGCTCGTTCGGAACGATGGAAGGACATGGCGGATCGACCCTCTTCGTTTATTTTTTGCTCCTTCCCTTTTATTTCATAACCATCTTCGTCAGTTTCTTTCCGTGGTCGATCAAACTGCCGTGGCTAGTGAAGCGTTTACGGCAGCCGCGCGACAAGATCGACAATTATCTTCTTGTTGGCAGCGCGATCGTCTTTCTTATCTTTACGCTCGTCCGGACAAAGCTTCCGCATTACACGCTGCCGGCCTTTCCGTTGCTCTCGCTCCTTCTCGCTCGTCAGTTAGTCGGAATCGATTTTCCGATGCACCGCTTCAAAATGATTGGCATCGCGACGGTTGCGATCTGCGTCACCGTTGCCATGGTTGTTCCCCCACTTGCTGCTACTTCATTTCCGGCGCGAGAATTATTTAGACAATCGCAAAACGATCTGCGGCCCGAGATGGAATTCGGCGCCGTCGATTTTACCGAGCCGAGTCTCGTTTGGTATTTCCGTTCGAGCGTGAAAGGCTGGATGACCACGCTGACCCGCGACAGGGTCGCGTTGTTCATGGGAAAGTCGGGACCGCGCTTCGTCATCGTGCCGACAAAATTGGCCGAAACAGATTTCACGAACCTGCCTCGCGGCTGGAAGACATTCTCGACGCACGGGTTCAATCTGGCGAAGGGCCAGCATGTCGATCTTACGCTAGTCCTGAAGCCGAATTGACTTGTAGCCGCCTCGCTCTGTCGAGGCGCTGCCATTATTTCCAAAACACGGCGACAGAGCGCCGTGGCTACAGCGCGTATGGTTTGCAGTTTATCGTTGGTCTGTTAGGGATTGCAAAACATGATCACGTTTCTCGACGGCAAGCTAACAAACGCGTTGCCGACACAGGCCGTTATCGATGTTAACGGTGTTGGCTACGAGGTGTTCATCCCGCTTTCCAGCTATGACAAACTCCCGGCGGTCGGCCAGCCGATCCGAATTCTTACCCATCTGCATGTGCGCGAAGATGCGCAGGTTCTCTACGGATTTATGACATCGGCTGAGCGCGACCTTTTTCGGCTCCTCGTGAACACCGTGAGCGGAATCGGCCCCAAACTCGGGCTCGCTGTGCTCAGCGGAATGAGCGTGAACAATTTCAAGAGTGCGGTGGTGAACTCGGATGTGGCGGCGCTTTCCAAAATCAGCGGCCTGGGAAAGAAAACTGCCGAACGAATCGTTCTCGAACTGAAGGACAAGGTCGGCGTGGCCGCGGCGTGGGAAGCGGCCAGCGCGACACATGCGCCGACGCCCGAGTTAGAGCGCGCAAACGAAGCCGTGCTCGCGTTGATCGCGCTCGGCTACAAACAAGTGGAGGCCCACCGGCTCGTGCGCGAGTTGCAGCAGAAAGAGGGAGAAAAATCCGCCGAGGAATTGGTAAAACTTGCGTTAAAACAGATGGCAGCCGGACGGTAAGCAAGGAACGGCGATCTCCAGATCGCCGACGGCGGCTTGGAAGCCGCGGCTCCTTGATTGAGCGTTGGACGTTAAGCGTTGGACGTTGAACGTTTAGGCCCTCATGCTGGTACAAGACGAAAGACTCTCGAAGATACGAGGCGCTATTCCGCCGCAGGGATTATTTGCCGAAAAGGATTGGCTACTCTCGCCCGAAGCGTTCTCGATCGACAAGGAGTTCGAACGGGAGCTCGAGCAACTCGGTCACCGCCTCTTTGTTTTTCAGCGCGCCTGCAATCAGCTTTATCAACTCAGCGTTAAAGGCAAACAGCCTGCCTGGGTCGCGCGCTATTTAGATTCCGGGAAACCGCCGGAGCTGATTGAGTTCTCGCGTCAGAAACAATTTCGTGACGACCTCCCGCGCGTGATCCGGCCGGATTTGGTTCTGACTGACGAGGGATACACGATTGCCGAAATCGATTCCGTTCCCGGCGGAATCGGACTGACCGCCTCGCTCAATCAAACCTATTCGGCATTTGAGAAGGAAATAGTCGGTGGGACGGATGGAATGCTGGATGGGTTTCAAAGCGTGCTTCCGAACGGAGGCGACATTGTCATTTCACAAGAAGCCGCGACCTACCGCCCGGAGATGGAGTGGATGGCGGCGCAACTGGAGAGACGCGCTCCGTCGCGTCCACATCAAACATCAAACATCGAACATCAAACATCCACCTGGCGGG
>JBEEGY010000008.1:0-9221 GCA_041167145.1 Verrucomicrobiota bacterium | reverse complement strand
GGCGCGGAGGAAGAGCATCTCATCTCGCTGACCAAGCACATTATCGTTTTCAAGGGCGACTTCGTGAAGAAGGGCTCGCAGCTGACGGAAGGGCCAGTCGTGCCGCACGAAATCCTGGAAGTCTGCGGACCGCAGGATTTGCAGGAACATCTGGTCAACGAAGTGCAGGAAGTTTATCGGCTCCAGGGTGTGGAGATTAACGACAAGCACATCGAGATCATTGTGCGGCAAATGCTCCGCAAGGTGAAGATCACGGATCCAGGCGACACGACCTTGCTCTGGGGCGATCAAGTTGACCGGCTCGATTTCGAAGCGGAAAACGCTCGCGTGGTTGAGCAGGGTGGTAAACCGGCGGAAGCGACACCAGTTCTACTGGGCATCACAAAAGCTTCACTGGAGACAGACAGCTTTATCTCAGCGGCTTCGTTCCAGGACACGACGCGCGTTCTTACCGAAGCGGCGACACTTGGCAAGATCGACCGGCTCCGCGGATTCAAGGAGAACGTGATCATGGGTCACTTAATTCCGGCGGGCACAGGGTTTCCCCAGCATCGCGAGATCAAACTCGTGGAGAAGGGCGAACCAATTGGCGCCGCGGTTATGGAAGAAGCGGAGCCGCAACCGGCGATCGGGTAGGACGTAGCGTAAGCGTCCCGCTTGCGCCTGTATGATGACGGACGGTGGTCCAGAAACACAAGCGAGACGCTTGTGCTACTTTCTGCGATGTCGATCGTAACCAAAACCGGAGATCAGGGCGAGACTTCGCTCATGTATGGCCGGCGCGTGCCGAAGACGGATCCGCGGGTAGAAGCCTGCGGTGGCATCGATGAATTGACTGCGGCCCTGGGCCTGGCCCGCGCATCTTGTAAAAACGAGTTTGTTGCCGGTGAGATTCTTGCCGCGCAGAAGGATTTGATCGTTGTGATGGGCGAGCTGGCAACGGCGCACGAAGATATCGAACGTTACGTCAAAGACGGTTTCAAACTCACCACTGCGGCGATGGTTGATCGGCTCACCGGAGTGATTGTCGATCTTGAAAAGGACAAATCGCTTTATCCGAAAGATTGGGTCATTCCCGGCGCGAATCTGGTCTCAGCCGCGCTCGACCTGGCGCGGGCCATTTGCCGGCGGGCGGAACGCGCCCTCCCGGCCGCGAAGAATTCGAACAGCGAAATCCTCCGTTATCTTAACCGTCTTTCCGACCTTTGCTGGATTTTGGCCCGGGTCGTCGAGCGAAATTCATGATGAACATTCTGTTTGCCTTTAGCGTGGCGTTATAGCATCTTCCCCGTCCGCCGGTCCCCCCTCTCGGGCGGCGTGATTTCCCTTATGGCAGATACCACAGAATTAGTGCCTGAATTGTTAGAGGCAGGCGTGCATTTCGGTCACCAGACAAAGCGCTGGAACCCGAAAATGCGCCCGTATATTTTCGAGCAGCGAAATCAGATTTACATTATCAATCTCGACGAGACCGTGCGTCAGTTGCAGCGCGCGACCGATTTCCTGCAAGAGACCACCAAACGTGGCGGCAAAATCTTGTTTGTCGGGTGCAAAAAGCAGGCGCAGGAGGCAATCAAGGAAGCGGCGCAGGCCTGTCGTCAGTTTTACGTTAATCAACGCTGGCTCGGCGGCACGCTGACCAATCTGGCCACGATCAGGAAAAGCATCGGGCGGTTGAGATACATCGAGGAAATCGAGAAGTCGCCTGAATACAAGAAGATGGGGAAACAGGAATTGTCGGCGCTCAATCGCGAAGCTGCCAAATTGCGTCGCAATCTCGAGGGCATTCTCGAGATGGATAAACTGCCTGATGCGCTGGTTATCATCGACACGAACCGAGAGCAGAACGCGGTCCTGGAAGCGCGCCGGCTGGGAATTCCGGTGGTCGCGATTGTGGACACGAATGCCGATCCGGAATTGATCGATTACCCGATTGCCGGGAATGACGATGCCATTCGCGCCATTCGCATTGTTTTGCAAAAGCTGGTCGACGCGATTGTTTCGGCGAGCGGCGAAGCCAAAATTCGCGAACAAATGGAAATGTCGGGCGTGTCTGCTTAAGCAGACGGTTGAACTGTTGAGGGGTTGAGAAGTTGAGAGAAAACCTCGCCGACCCCCATTAAGACTTCAGTGAACCCACTCAACCACTCAACTACTCAACCACTCAACTTCTGATGCAGATCAATCCACAACTGGTTAAGCAACTCCGCGAGAAAACCAACGCGGGGATGATGGATTGCAAACGCGCCTTGGCCGAAGCCAGCGGCGATTTTGCGAAAGCCGAGACGATTCTGCGGACGAAGGGGATCGCGAGTGCCAACAAGAAAGCGTCGCGCGCGACCAAGGAGGGGATCGTTGCCTCTTACATTCATCTACAGGGAAAGGTGGGCGTGCTCGTGGAGGTCAATTGCGAAACCGATTTTGTGGCCAAGAACGAAAACTTCCGCGCGTTCGTCAAGGACATCACACTGCATATCGCCGCCGCACATCCGCTTTATGTCAGCCGCGAGGAAGTTCCAGCGAAGGTGGTCGAAACCGAGCGGGCGATTTATCAAGCGCAGGTTAAAGGCAAACCGGCCAACGTCATGGATAAGATCGCCGGCGGTAAACTCGATAAATTCTACAGCACAGTCTGTTTGCTCGAGCAGGGTTTTATTAAGAACCCGGACCAGACGATCAACGATCTCGTGAAAGCGAAAGTTGCGGAGCTCGGTGAAAACATTGTGATTCGGCGCTTTACGCGATATCTGGTGGGCGAACCTCTGGAAAACGAAGCGATTCCTCCGCTTCAGGCCGAGAAAGCCGCGTAATTCGGGCAATTTTTTACGCAAGATACGCGCAACGACACGCGCAAATTCGTTTCTTTCTTGTGCGCGGTATCCGAACTCGGAGCCGTGCTGGGGTTGAAGGAAGAGATTTCCACAGCCTGGAACATTCAACAGGAGGAATTAATGAAACTAGATTCTTTAGAAACACTTTACATCGAAGAACTGCGCGACCTTTACAATGCAGAAAACCAGCTGCTCAAGGCTCTGCCAAAAATGGCAAAGGGCGCTGCCTCGCCGGAATTGAAACTGGCCATAGAGGACCATCTCGAGCAGACGAAGGATCATGTCGAACGACTCGATGAGATTTTCGAGAAGTTGGACAAGAAGCCAACCGGCAAAACTTGCAAGGCCATGAAGGGCCTCATCGAGGAAGGCTCCGAAATCCTTGAAGACGAAGGCGAAGATTCCGTGCTCGATGCCGGGATCATCGCGGCGGCGCAAAAGGTGGAGCATTACGAGATAGCCAGTTACGGCACAGTGCGCGCTTTTGCCGACATGCTTGGCGAAGAGGATGCCGCGGAACTTCTCCAGCAAACGCTGGACGAGGAGGGCGAGACCGACAAACGATTGACTGAATTGGCTGAGGAGATTGTCAACGTCGGCGCTACGATCGCCAGCAGGTAGTTTCGCATTTGTAGTTTACAAGCTCCGCCGCGGTCCGTGGGACTGCGGCGGAGTTTTTGTTTTATCTTGGAGAGGGCGCGCGGATTCTGCCCTGAACGGAGCCGAACCGGTCGCGTCCGGCTTTTCTGAAAATGTGATTGTCGATCTTAGCGCGAAATCCGTGAAATCCGCGTAATCCGCGGTTAGTTTGAATTCTAATGGGACTGGCGGAATACAAGCGGAAACGAGATTTCAAAAGAACGGCCGAACCCGCGGGCGGAAAGCCGTTGCCGAAAGCTGTGCGCGGCGCATGCAGCTTTGTCATTCAAAAACATGACGCCAGCCGCTTGCATTACGATTTCCGGCTGGAGATGGAGGGGGTTTTGAAATCGTGGGCCGTGCCGAAGGGTTTGCCCTGGACGCAGGGCGAGAAGCATCTCGCTGTCGAAGTGGAAGATCACCCGGTCGAATACGCCGCGTTTGAAGGCGTGATTCCGAAAGGGCAATACGGCGGCGGCACTGTCATGCTTTGGGACCGGGGCAAGTATTACGTTTACGGCGAGCAGCCGCTCAAGTCATGGAAGGAAGGCCGGCTTCATCTCGTGCTCGCTGGAGAAAAGGCCAAGGGCGAATGGACGCTCGTTCGCATCCGCGGTGATCAGGAAAAGAACCAATGGCTGCTTATCAAAACAGGTTCGAGCGTGAAACCGATTTCGAAAAAACTCGACGATCAATCGGGCAAGACCGGCCGGACGATGAAACAAATCGCCCAGGAGCGCGACGCAGAATGGCAATCGAACCGGACCGACGACGCACGCTCTTCATTTAAGGCGCGCATCAGGTCGATCGTGGACCGGCCAAAAACGAAAAAAAAAAGCGCACGACGGGTAAAAGCCGGTGAGTCCCGCTCCGCGGGATCGACATCGTCTCCTCCCGGCGTTGTTTCTTCCCGTCTCGATCAATTAGTTTCAAAGCTGCCCAAAGCGAAGCCGCACTTCATCGAGCCGATGAAGCCGCGCCTGGTCGAGACGCCGCCGACAGTGGGCGATTGGATGTACGAACTGAAGTTTGATGGTATCCGCGCAATCGCGGTAAAAGAGGGGAGCAAAGTTAGTTTGATGTCGCGAAACAAAAATGAATTGCGCGCTCGCTTTCCCGAGATCGTCGAAGCGGTCAAGAAATTATCGATCCAGGAATGCGTGATCGATGGCGAGGTTGTTGCGCTCGATGAAGAAGGTCGATCGTCGTTTCAACTGTTGCAGGCGCTGGAGATGGAGGGACGAAAAGCGCCCATCTGCTTTTACGTTTTCGATCTGCTTCAGCTTGAGGGCAGGAGTTTGATCAAACTTCCGCTCACGCAACGGAAAGAAATCCTGGCGAACATTTGCGAAAGCGTGAGCGACCCGATTCGGTTTTCGGCCGAGATCGGTTCAAATGCCTCCAAGTTGTTGGCTGAAGTGAAACGCCGTGGTCTCGAAGGGATTGTCGGCAAACAACGCAATTCGGTTTACGAGCCCGGGCGCCGCAGCGGCGCGTGGATCAAACTAAAGTGTGCGAACGAGCAGGAGTTTGTGATTGGCGGTTACACGCCGCCCGGTGGCTCGCGAAAATATTTTGGAGCGATCCTGGTTGGTTATTACAAAAACGGGAAGCTCTTGTTCGCCGGCAAAGTCGGCACCGGATTCACCGGCAAGACGTTGTCGATCTTATACAAGAAGTTCCAAGGCGAAGCGCGCAAGGATTGTCCATTCGCCGATTTGCCATCGAGGCAGGGCGGGCAATGGGTGCAAGGCATCACCCCCGGCATGATGCGCAAAATGCATTGGGTGAACCCCGTCTTCGTCGCGCAGATCAAATTCGCCGAGTGGACGCGCGATGGAAAACTGCGTCAACCCGTTTTTCTGGGCTTGCGTGAAGACAAGAATCCGCGCGACGTTCGGCGCGAATGATGAACAAGAGTTTCGACTGGACGACTTATTCGGACGATCCCAATAACGAGCAGGCGCGCGCCGAGGTCTTGCCCTGGTTGCTGAACATTCGCAAAGTTCATCTCGATTCAAACTTGCTCGACTACGTCTGCGACCGAACCCGCGGAAAGCGGGTTCTTGATATCGGAGTTGTTTCGCACAGCGCGTCCTATTTTGAAGATGAAGGCTGGCGGCACCGGCGGATCCGCGACGCCGCCGCATATTGTGTCGGCATCGACATCCTCGAGCCGCTCGTTAACGAGCTGAACAAGCGCGGCTTCGACGTTCGCTGTGTCGATGCAACATCGGATGCCGATATCGGCGAGCGCTTCGACATCGTTTTTCTCGGTGATGTGATCGAGCATGTGGACAATCCGGTGGCACTGCTGCGCTTCGCCGGCCGCCATCTCGCGCCGGACGGACGCATTCTCGTGAGCACGCCGAATCCATTTTCGCGCAAGTTCTATCGGCGCTTCCGCCGCCACGGCACCCCAATCGTAAATCTCGACCATTGCGCCTGGTTTACGCCAACCATCGCGCTGGAGCTCGCGCGACGCGCGGGACTGGCGCTCATCGCATACCATTTGCCCAAACCATTCACGGGAATTCGGCGTTTGTATCACCACTTCGTATGGCTTTTCGAGCCGCTGGAATATTCCTTTCCCGATTACGTCTTCGAGTTCGCCCGACCCGATGTGACCTGAAATGCGAGCCGGCTCAAAGTTGCGATCGGAATGGCAGCATCAGCCATTCGGTCGTTCGTTCCCAAAGCGATCGATTTTTGAACTCACGCAACGTATATTCCCGCGATTGCGCCAGATCTTTTTCGAACATGGTTTCCATCTCGCGGCCGAACGTTTCGTCGTAAACAACGACGTCGAGCTCTTCATTAATTTCCGAAGAACGCGCATCGAAATTCGATGACCCGATCATGGAGAAGAGGCCGTCTACAACCATCGATTTTTCGTGGATCATAGTGGGCTGGTATTCGAAAATCTTCACGCCCCCTTCGAGCATTTTTCCGTAGGCGGCGCGTCCCGCCGACTTCGTCAACGGCTGATCGTTAGTCGGGCCGGGCAAAAGAATTCGCACGTCCACCCCGCGCTGAACGGCTTTGACCAGTTGCTCAACCTGGTCGCTTGTCGGCGTGCAATAGGCGTTGGTGATGCAAATGCGCTTTTGCGCGGCGGTAAAGGCGACGGCCTGGACGAGTGGCACCGGCGCCATGGAAAAAGAACGCGAAGTTACCACTTGCGCCTTCAGGTCCCCGACCGCAGGCAGCGCCGGAAACTGACTCGCACCGGTCAGCGCTTCTCCAAATGCTTTCACCCAGTGTTCCTGAAACGCCGCCTGCAACTTCGCGACGAGTGGTCCTTCGACACGGACGTGTGTGTCGCGCCAATGATCTTTGTCTTGGGCTTGCCCGGACCATTTTTCGGCAAACCCAATTGCGCCGGTGAATCCGAGTTTACCGTCGATTACGAGTACGCGCCGATGCGTGCGCCGATTCGTGCGATCGGCCCGCAACGAGTGCGTCGGGTGATAGTAGGCGAACTTCACGCCGGCCTTCTTCATCATGTGCACATCGGAGTTGTTCAATCGCCAACCAGATCCGATGCCGTCGAGCAACATGCGCACTTCCACGCCTGCGCGCGCTCGTTCGCACAGCGCGTCGCGGAACTGCGTCCCGACGGAGTCCGAAAAAAATATAAACGCTTCAAAATTGATTGCCTTTTTCGTCGATCGAATCGCTTTGAGCATGGCGGAAAAGCATTCGTCGCCATTGTGAAGGAGCGTGAGTTTGTTGCCAGGGATTAAGACCGGATCCGACAAAGCCAGCGCCGACCCGATGAATTCCGGATCGCTCACTGAAAAAGTGTGCTCGAAACGGTACGACACCGTATGCCGGCGAATAAAGAAGAGGCAAAACACGAGCACGATGGCGAGAAAGAACAGAGTGAGCGAGATCCATTCGCCGGTGGTTAGTCTCCACCAGCGGTTGTTCAACCAATGCGCTGAGCGCGATCGTTTCTTAGCCATTGTTGTTAGTAGATTGATTCGTTTGCGGACGGCGCGCTGATTGTAAAGAAGGCCGCGTTCGAGGCGACAGCCGTTGTCGACCCGTTCGGCTGCGCCCCGAGACAAGCCTGGCGCGGCCGGAACACTTCGTGCTAAGGACGATTAGAAGGTTATTGACATTTATTCACAATTGATGGAAACGAAACTTCCGCTCTAAAAACTATGCGTCCCACTTGGAAAGGCAGCATCAGCTTTGGATTGGTTTATATCCCGATCGCGGTTTACCCCGCGACCAAGGAAGAGAAACTGAGTTTCCGGCAACTTCGCCGCACGGATCTCAGCCCGATCAAATATAAGAAAGTGGCCGAGGCCGATCTGAAGGAAGTGCCGGCGGATGAAATCGTGAAGGGATTCGAATACGAACGCGGCCGCTACATTATCCTGAGCGACGAAGATTTCGAGAAGGTCAAAATCGAATCGACGCACTCGATCGACATCACCGACTTTGTCGATCTTGGGCAGGTCGATCCGAAGTTTTTCTATAAGCCCTACTTCCTCGAGCCGCAGAAAGGTGGCGAAAAAGCCTACGCGCTGCTGCACAAAGCGCTGAGTGGAACGGGCAAAATCGGTATCGCCAAAGTGGTGATCAGCAACCGCGAACATCTCGCGGCGGTTAAGCCGGACGGGCTGTTCTTGATTCTGGAGCTGATGCATTTCGCGAGCGAGATTTTGAGCGCCGAAGAATTGAGTCGTGGGCCGTCGAAAGCTCCCAACGAAAAAGAAGTGAAGATGGCACAAGCGTTGATCGACAGTATGAGTTCCGACTGGGAGCCGGAGAAGTATCGCGACGAATATCGCACCGCCATGCTCGAGATGATCGAACAGAAGGCGAAGAACAAAAAGATTCCGGCACGTGCCGTCGCTCCACCGCCGACCACGAACGTGGTCGATCTTGTCAAAGTGCTGCAGGAAAGCTTGAATCGAAGTCAATCGGTTCGTCCCAAGCGCGCTTCTGGCCGCAACGGCCGCGATCGCTCGACCTCGTCTCTGGTAAAGCAAAAGCGACGTGCGGCTGCTTGAGACTGTAGCGGCGCTCTGTGAGCGCCGGGTCTAGTTATTTTCGGCGGTCATAGACCGCCGCTACAGAAGATCATTCCCGCGTCATTTGAATCCGCGGGCAGCGCGGATATGGTCACGCCATGAAAGCGCATGTCGTGGTAATGCCCAAAGCCGCCATCCTCGATCCGCAGGGAGCGGCCGTGCGCGACGCCATGAAACACCTCGGCATGCCGGAGGTGCGCAGCGTTCGCATCGGCAAATATCTGGAGATCGATGTTGAAGGAGAAGATGTCGATCTTGAGAAAAGGCTACACGGTCTTTGCCGCGATCTGCTCTCCAATCCGGTAATCGAGGATTACAAACTGCAGAAAGCAGAGGACAGGGGTCAGAGGTCAGAGGTCAGAAAGAAGAAGAGATGAAGGCGTTGCGATATTTTTTCTGTGTGGTGTTGCCGCCGTTGGCTGTTCTGCTCACCGGACGGATGGGTAGTTTTTTTCTTAGCATCATTCTGACGTTGTTAGGCTGGATTCCCGGAGTCATTCACGCGTGCCTGGTTGTGAACGACTATCACGAAGAACAACGCGCGGGCCGATCATCGCTCGGCGGTCGGCTATGAAATTCGCCGTCATCCAATTTCCCGGATCCAATTGCGATCAGGATTGCATCGCCGCGATCAACAGCATTGAAGGGCTGCATGCGGAGTACGTTTGGCACAAGGAAACGTCACTGCGCGACTTCGATGCGA
>JBEEGY010000007.1:0-3166 GCA_041167145.1 Verrucomicrobiota bacterium | reverse complement strand
CTTTTGCGTCCTTCCTCGAGGTCGAAAAGCTCGCCCATTGTCACGATGTCGGCGCGATTCGCTATGCCGAGCTTTTGTTTCTGCTCCTCGAGCGTGGGCGTGGCGAAATCGTTCCAGCCGAATTTTCTCATGAATTCGTTCCAGACTAGCAAATCCCCTTCGTTCGGCCGGCGTCCGTTTTCAAAACACCATTGCAAAATCTCTTCGTCGCTGCCGCCTTCCAGCACGCGTTCGCGCAGATCGCGATAGTGAATGCGCAGAAAATTACAGCAAGCACCGTCGGCTGTTCGCACCGCACCCAGGTTTTTATGATAATCATTCGGCAATTCGTCCCGGGCATGCAGACGGATCTTGTCGATCATCCGCGCGAAATACCTCATCCCGCCCGTGGTTTCATTAGGACTTTTTGGGTAAGTGGGCACGAGCTGCAATTAACCGCTTCCGGCGCGAGTTGGCAAAATCACTTTAATAATCGATGTCGATCTTGTCGCCACGCCGGGAGCACAAGAGCCAGTATTGAACGCGTCCTCTCCTCGTTACATCTTAAGCGCTCGGCAAAGATCGGAGTGATGACCACTGCACAAACACCCATTACTCGCACTCCGGAGACCGCTTCGTTCTTTCGGAACGGGTTTTACGGACCGATTTCACTGTTATCAGCTGCGCAATGTGACCTCGCACGACGCCATCTCAAACTCGGCAGCCTGCCCGATCCTCTGGGTTGGGAGAAAGGAAGGGCCGCGACGGATCGCCTTCTTTATGATCTGGCCACTCGACCGAAACTCCTATCTCTACTGCGAGCGCTCCTGGGAGAAAATATCATCCTGTGGGGCGCGGGCATATTAACTCGCGAGCCAGGGCAGATGCACCCATGGCATTCGGATATCGAATCATCTGCCCCCGATCAGCATTTTGTTTCGGTGTGGATCGGGATCGAAAATACCGATCGCGACTCAGCGCTCCAACTCATCAGCCGCTCGCATTTGTTTGGAAAAACCATTCAGGAAGTCGCGCATGAGAAAGGCGTCCGTCGCGGCGAAACATCGCGAGAAAGAGTGATCGAGTGGGCAGGCGAATACGATCCCGACGCGAAGTTTGTTCAGCCGGCGATGCAAGATGGAGAGGCGCTCATTTTCGATGGCCGGCTCTGGCACTCTTCAAACAACACGCGCCGCCAAGGCCCTCGCAGCGCACTTCTCTTTCAATATGCGGCCGACGGGTCGCCGGTCTTGATGCCGGACTTTACGCAGTTGGAATGGCCGTTCCGGCACAAGGAATCACGCGTTCCCGTAATTGCTGTTAGCGGCAACAACGGTGCCGGCGTGAATTATCTCGTAGCGCCGCCAGTCGACGCGGTTGAACAGCTCACGACTGAGGTCAAGCCCATTGCACTACCGCTCCCTGAAGATCCGGTGGCACGTTGGCAACCGCACCACTTGTTCGCCGGATCGACTCCGAATCTTCAGCGCATGAGCTCGCATTGTTCCGTTCTTAGTTCTGGCCATTGCCCGCACCCGCCTCACGCCCATCGCGAAGAGGAGCTTCTCATCGTCCTCGGCGGTGAAGCTGAACTAGTCATCTCCGACGCACCGCCGTCCGACAACACGTTAATCAAGCGTCTGCGCCAGGGATCGTTCGTTTATTATCCTGCTTATCAGTACCATACGATTCGAAATGCGACGGCCGCGCCAATCAGCTATTTAATGTTCAAATGGACCGGTGCGCCAATTGAGATCGAGCGCCCGCTCGAAATGAAGATTGTCGATCTTGATGGGGGAACGCCTGAATCCCAAACTGCATTTAGCGCTCAGGTCTTGCTGGAAGGCGCCACTGCTTATCTGAACAAACTGCACGCGCATTTGAGCGTGCTGCAAGCGGGCGCCGGCTATGAACCACACATCGACGAACACGACGTCGCCATTGTCGTTTTGGCAGGGAAACTGGAAACGCTAGGCCAAACGGTCGAATCTTGCGGTGTGATTTATTATGCGGCGGGAGAACTCCATGGAATGAAGAACATTGGCCATGAGCGTGCGCGCTACCTGGCCTTGGAGTTTCGTGCACCGAAATCGGTGCAGAACCGGTTGCTATGAACTGATCGACATCCCTTCGGCTTCGCTCAGAACAGGTCCTTAATTGCGAACCACGTCACGGACATCACGCCGCTATCATTCGAGCCGTCCTCGCCAGATAGAAGGATGCGCTCAGCAGGATTCGACGCAGCCGGTTGTCGGAGATCAAATCGATTGGCTCTCCGTAACTATCGAGCTGTCCGTTTCCGTTAACGCTGTTGGCTCTCCATACCTCGTCGATGCGGTTTGTCAGGACGACTTCGCGATGAAAAGCTGATTGCCAGCTCTCGCTTGGGCCCTGACGGACGCCGGCTCGCCTCGGCTCGTAATTCACGCCGCGCTTCGTAATTTCACTTCGATAACGAAGCGGTAGATGAAAAATTTCGAATTCGCTCTGATCAAGTCTGGCAATTTCTTTGGTTCGCCCATGTTGGCCACGTTCGATTTCAATGCACTCGCTGGTTTTGAAAGCGACTTTTCGATCGGTCGAGCAAACGAACGGTCTCTGGAAAGTCGTGACCGTCTCATAACCGGCATCAGGGAGCGAAGGGGCGCGAAACTTCATATGGAAAAGCCCAAACGCGCGCGGCGAGGTCAACGCCATTTGCTGGACAAAATTGATCCAGCGCCCAAAAAACACCCCCTCTGCGGACAAGGCATGGAGCCTGTCGAGATCGTTCACTGTGATGTTCCAGAACTCGTCCGCATCAAAAGGAACAATCAGCTGATAGCCACGCGCGACCAGCTCATTCGCACTCTCGGTCATTAGCTCCGCTTGCCGGTACTGATCGGAAATGACCTGACGCACGCATACTCGTTTCGTGCGCCGACTCAATTCGCTCAAAAACTCGAATGTTCCGTCCGACGATCCGTCATCGATGAAGCTTAGTTGACTAAACCCGATCCGAAGATAATGCCCGCAGAGAAAAGGAACGAGATCGCGCGCGTCGCGAACAACGCAGACTCCGGCAGCGCTAGGGACGACCTTCATGGTGATTGGCGGTTATACTAAGAACCGCGCCTAAAGCAAAACAGCCGGACCCTTTCGAGCCCGGCTGCTGTTGAATTTTCTTACGAGTGATTGTCGACCTTAG
>JBEEGY010000006.1:0-4519 GCA_041167145.1 Verrucomicrobiota bacterium | reverse complement strand
GTGAAATTATTGCCCGGGCTACAAACGATGCAGTTCGGGATTGGGATGTAAAAACCGGCGCGCTCGTCTGGCCACAAGGCCTCGAGTGTTTACTTGGCTACAAACCAGACACGATCCGTGCAGGCGGGAGATTTCTTGGAGAGATCATGATCAGAAAAATTAAAGGCGGCTATCGGTTATATTCGCGCAAGAAAAACCCGAAGACCGGGAAGCGGAGGAACCTCGGGACGTTCAAGACCCTCGTTGCCGCAAAGAAACACGAAAAAGCCGTGCAGTACTTCAAGCGGCGTTGAATCAGCCTGTTTAATCTTCCCAAGATCCAAATTCCAAAAGGAGATCTGTTGTGATCCTTTGGGATTTTGAAGCTTGGCGTTTGAAGTTTCCCTGGGATTTGGATTTTGGAATTTGGGATTTCCAGAACGTCGTTGCACGTTTGCTCGATGACCATCATCCGTCCAGCCACTGATTCCGATCGCGATGCGATCTGGGAAATTTTTCACGACGTAATCGCGGCTGGCGACACGTATGTCTTCGATCCCAATACGTCGCGCGAAGATGCCCTGGCGTATTGGTTTCGCTCCGACACGCATACCTACGTAGCCGTGCTCGCCAAAGGACGAGTCCGTCCGATTGGCGGACAATATCGCGAACCTGTAGGGGAAGCTGTCAGCTTCCCAGGGATGCTAACCCAGCCTTCGCCGGAGGCTACGGCGCGGCAGGCAGCGTCCCCTACAGAGCGATTGCAAGATCGAGAAGTTGTGGGCAGTTACATCCTAAAAGCGAATCAGCCGGGTCTTGGCGCGCATGTGGCGAATGCGAGTTTCATCGTCGCACCCAATGCGCGCGGTCTCGGCATTGGCCGCACCATGGGCGAACATTGCTTAAGCGAAGCACGCCGGCTCGGTTTTCGCGCCATGCAATTCAACTTCGTCGTCTCGACAAACGAATCGGCCGTGCGCTTATGGAAACAACTGGGCTTTAAGATCGTCGGCACTTTGCCGGGCGCCTTTCGACATTCCCAGAAAGGATGTGTCGATGTTTACGTCATGTTCCGTTCGCTGATCGATTGAAAAATTGAGGGCATCGCGTCTCGTGTCGCGCGCGCTAAAAACTATTGAATTCAGCAAACCCTCACCCGGCGCTTCGCGTCCGCCCCGGGATCGCGACTGGGCGGAGCGCTGAGAGGATAAAGGTGAGGGTGTAATGACGCTTTTTTGCCAAACGCCCGGTTGAAAGAAAAATTGCAATAGCCCTGATCGCTGTTGAATCTACGCGCGGATGCAGACAGTGATTCAGGTGATCACGACCGGGCACGGCTCGCTGCGCAACAAGATCATGAGCGATCCGCAGCTGGAGAAAAAATTTGGTTTCATCAAAGTCTGGCATAAACAGCCGCAACGACCGCATGGTTGGGCCAAGATCCACAGCTCACGTGATGCCCATGGCGCCATTAATCTGGAATGGCATGGACGCAGTGGAACGCTCATTTGCCGGGTTGTAACGAAGTTGGGAAACAAGCCCAACTCGATTATCGGCGACTTCATCGATTATCTGCTCGCGCGACATTCCACCCGCATCCTCGCCATCCACATTATGCGGCGGTGATTTGTCGGTAGGTCAACGCGTGCGGAGCCGTCGAATCTACTCATCGCAAAGTCGGCTCGACGGAGTCTCGCCCTACCAAATCGATGGATCGGGCTAGGCGATCATTCCGAACTCGGCTTGCTGTTGAATCAATTTCGCAACCAGACCGGTCCAGCCGGTTTGATGCGAGGCGCCGAGACCGGCGCCGGTGTCGCCGTGAAAATATTCATGGAACAAATAACGATGAGGTTGTCGATCTTGTTTCTTTTCTGTAGGGGACGCTGTTAGCGTCCCAGGGAAGCCAGCGGCTTCCCCTACAGAACGTCGAGGTGGCGAAGCGGTCAGTGAATTGCCCGAAGCGCGCTCAAATGGGCGTCCGCCCTTCTCGTCGAGCATCCAAAGCTTGATTAGCCGGTGGGAAAGTTCGTTCGCAATTTCTTTTAAATGCATGACCCGGCCGGATCCGGTTGGACATTCCACCTTGAAATCGTCGCCATAGTAATGATGAAATTGCTGGAGCGATTCGATGAGCAGGTAATTGATCGGAAACCAGACCGGGCCGCGCCAGTTTGAATTGCCGCCAAATAAATTGGTTTGCGATTCGCCCGGCTCGTAGTTCACCACTTTTTCCTCGCCACGCACCGTCAGAGTGTAGGGATGCGCCTTATGAAACTTGCTCACCGAACGCACACCGTAATCACTGAGAAATTCTTCGGGATCGAGCATCCGTCGCAGCAGACATTTCATGCGATGCCCCCGGGTGAGCGCGATAAGGCGGCGTTCGCCCATGCCCGGTTCCTGCCAGCGCGAGATAAGGCTGGAAAGATCGGGGCGATTGGCCAGGTACCATTCCAGGCGGGCTTTGAAACCAGGCAATGCTTCGATTAATTGCCACTGGATCGTGTCTACCGCGAGCAACGGCATTAAACCGACGAGCGATCGCACCTTCAGCGGCAAATAGCGCCCGCCCGGTGTGTGCAACACATCATAGTAAAACTCGTCTTCCTCATTCCAGAGACCAATCCCTTTGCCACCGACATTGTTCATGGCCGCGGCGATGCCGAGGAAGTGTTCGAAAAACTTGGTCGCGATATTTTCGTACACGTGATTTTCCATCGCGAGCTCGATCGCCGTGCGCATCATGTTCAAACAAAACATTCCCATCCAACTTGTGCCGTCGCTCTGTTCGAGATGAGTGCCGTCTGGAAATCTGGAATTGCGATCGAATACACCGATGTTGTCGAGTCCGAGGAAGCCGCCTTCGAAGACATTGTTTCCTTCGGAGTCTTTGCGATTCACCCACCAGGTGAAGGCGATGAGCATCTTGTGGAAGATCGTTTCCAGAAACGCACGATCGCCTCGACCGGTTTGTTTGCGCTCAATCTGGTAGACACGCCATGCCGCCCACATCAATACGGGCGGATTCACGTCGCTGAAATTCCACTCGTAGGCTGGGATCTGACCGTTCGGATGCTGATACCATTCGCGCACGATGATATCGAGCTGCGTCTTGGCGAAGTGTGGATCGACCAGCGCCAGCGGAATGCAATGAAACGCAAGGTCCCACGATGCGTACCATGGGTATTCCCATTTGTCTGGCATGGACATGACGCGCTCGTTGTGAAGATGGCGCCATTCGTGATTGCGGCCTTCCTGCCGGTCCGGTGGCGGCGTCGGTTGCCCAGGATCGCCGTCCAGCCATTGCTCCACGATGTAATGGTAAAATTGTTTGTTCCATAACAGTCCGCCGAGCGCCTGCCGTTGAATGGCACGGGGTTCCTCGCCTAAATATGGTGGCGCAAGCTCGGCATAAAATTCATCTGCCTCGTCCCGTCGCTTTTTAAAGGTGTCGTCAAAGTTGGCGAATGGATCCTTGCCACCTCTCTTTTCGCCGATGCGTGTCAGTCGCAGTCGAACGGAAACTTTTCCGCCTGGCGGAATCATGAACTTGTAATGCGCGGCCGCTCTTGTCCCGACGCGCTTCGGATTGACGATGTCGCTCTTGCCGTGAACAACGCAATCGTTGATCGAATCTTTCACGAAAGGCGTCGCATTCGGCAGGCTCCAAAGCCGCTCGAAATTGCTTTCGTTCTCGGTGAAAAAAAGGTTCTCCGCTTCCTCGCAAAACAAATTGTACTCCCCGAGCACGTGGTGGCTCGCGGCGATCACGTTCGGCCTGTCCTTGTCGGGCGTGCCGCGCAACATCGGTTTGGGATTGTTCCGGCCCCAGCTCCAGGTATTGCGAAACCAAATGGTCGGCAACAAATGCAGCGTCGCCGGCTCCGGTCCGCAGTTGGTCGCGGTGGCGCGAATCAAAATGTCGTGCGGATCTGCTTTGGCGTATTCGATCTCGATGTCAAAAAAGCGATTGTCTGCCAGGACACCCGTGTCCAAAAGTTCGAACTCGCCTTCCATTTTCGACCGCGCGCCGCTTTGCGCGATCAATTCCTCGTAAGGAAACGCCGCCTGCGGATACCGGTACCAGACCGACATGTAACTGTGCGACGGCGTCGAGTCGGTGTACCAATAAAGCTCCTTCACGTCTTCGCCGTGATTTCCCTGAGGTCCGGTCACGCCGAAAAACCGTTCTTTCAAAAACGGGTCGCGCTCATTCCAAAAAGCGAAGGCGAAACAAAGCCGGCCTTTGAAATCGGAGATGCCGGCCAAACCGTCCTCGTTCCAGCGGTAGGCGCGCGACCGGGCGTGATCGTGCGGAAAATAATTCCAGGCATCGCCACTAGCGCTGTAATCCTCGCGCACCGTTCCCCAGGCGCGCTCGGCCAGGTAGGGTCCCCAGAGGTGCCACGGCTCATCGGGCGCATTGTTTTCCTGCAGGCGGCGTTGCTCGGCGTTCATGCGAAAGCCTTTCAATCACATCTAGGGGTTGAAGCCAACCTGCATTTGCGACTAACTCGAATGAGCAAGTGCAAGGTCG
>JBEEGY010000005.1:0-3095 GCA_041167145.1 Verrucomicrobiota bacterium | reverse complement strand
CAGGAAATTGCCGGCGAGCACACCGACGAGAATCTCGATCAGCGCAACCGAAACACCGGCCCAGATCGAGACGAGACTGGCGATCAGCGCCAAACCCATCCAGATCGCAGCGACAAACCAGATATTTTGGAAAGCGTCGCTCACCGAACCAACCAAAATGTAATTGGGCATAAAAAAACTCCTGCTGCGCATCATTGCGCCAACAGGAGTCATTAGCTCTGAAACCGGTCAGGCGGTTTTCCCTTTTAGGGAAGGCAAACTCCATTGCCTCGCCGCAGGGTAACGCGAATTCGCGTGCGATCAACAAAACTCGATCATCAAAATCTTTGTCCCGAAGAAGGCCGGCGTTGTCCCACGCCCAGCTGACTTATGGCCTGCGTTTGGCTTTCCGCGTTGGAGCGGGAGATTCTGATGGGGCCGCTGGAATACTTACCGCTGGACTGGCCGCCGGTATGGGAGTTGGTGCCGGCGTGGCACTCCCTGCGGGAATGACGCCTACGCCCGAATCCGGCGCGGGTGACGAAATGGGTGAAGGTTGCGCCGTGCTTGGGCCAGACGCGGGCGACGGTGAAACTTGCGCACCGGCCTGTTCTTTCATCAATTCGCGCCGAAGTCCGCTGTCCGCCGTGCTGCGATGGGCGTACAAGATCGACAATGCAAAGGTGAGTGCGAAGAAAATCCCGGCCAGCCACGACGTGAATTTCACCAGCACGTTCGTCGTTTGCGCGCCGAAAATATTTTCCGTCACGCCGCCGCCGAACGCCGCGCCGAGGCCCTCGCTCTTGGGCCGCTGCATCAGGATCACCAGGACCATGAGAAGCGCGACCAGAATGTAGACCACGAGCAGGAAATTGATTAAGATCGTCATCGCGAGCGCCCAATATGGCTGAACTCAGCAGCTTGTAAATGGCAGGGCGTGACATGGACGGGGAAGCCGAAGGTGAGCAAACGGGAGTGAGCGAATCACTCTGTCGAGCCGAAGAATTTGTCGGCTCCGCAGAGCGTCGCCCTACCGCTTCTTGATTTCGTCCCAGATTGCATCCAGCTCGGCAAGATCGACCTCTCCAAGCTTCCTGCCTTGTGCGCGCAGTGCGTCCTCGAGTCGATTGAAGCGCCCGACGAATTTGTCTGTCCCTTTTTGTAATGCCTCCTCGGCGTCGAGGTGGCATTTACGCGTCAGATTAACCACCGCAAAAAGCAAATCGCCCAGCTCGTCCTCGATCGCTTGTCGATCTGGTCCGGTCGCCGCGGCGACACGACCCACCGTGGCGAGCGATTCGATGGCCGATTTCACCTCGCCCAGTTCTTCTTCCACTTTTGCGATCACATCGCGTAACTCGCTCCAGTCGAAATTGACCCGCGCTGCTTTGCTTTGCGCTTTTTGCGCGCGGATCAAGGCCGGCAACGCCGTCGGCAGGCTCGCCAGATAATGTGAATCATCTTTTTTCTCTTCGCGTTTGATCGTTTCCCATTGTTTCAAGACCGCCCCGCTATCCCGCGCATCGCTCTTCCCGAACACATGCGGATGACGCCGGACGAGTTTTTCGCTTACCTCGCGGATGACATTGTCGATCTTGAAACGGCCGGTCTCGCTCGCGATCTCGGCGTGCATTACGATCAACAGCAGCAGGTCCCCCAGTTCTTCGCAAAAGTTCGCGTCGTCTTTGGCGCGCACTGCGCCAGCCACTTCGTAGGCCTCTTCGATCAAAGCCGGCAACAGCGATTCATTTGTCTGTTCGCGGTCCCATGGACAGCCGCCCGGCGCGCGCAGACGGGCGACGATGGCACACAGTTTATCGAAAGCCGATTCGGCCATGGCCGATCTCTCAACCATCAGCTCTCAACTATCAACCCCGAAGGATTTCGGGCTCAACTTCTTCAAATCCGCCAGAGTGAGCGATGTGTGCCGAACTCGGAAATTTCGCCGGAAGATTTCTTGCTGACGTAAATGGTAAGGCTGATGACACTGACGAACGTGCCCACAAAAATCAATGCCACGAGCCAGGAGGGAATGTGACCGACGCGCAAGGCCCGATAAAAGGTCGGCACGCTGTCGATAGCCATGGGCGCGTGCAGGAAAATCTTCGTTACCCAGGCCACCAGAATGAGAATGAAGATGAAAATGTAATTACGTTTCAAGCGCCGCCCGACCGCTTCGAGCTTGCTGATCTTGAAACACGGCAAAATCAGATCTTCACAAACGAGTTTTTTCCATTCGCCCTGGAGCATGTCGCGATTTTCCATCACCATCGGCACAAGAAAATGCGCTTCCAGCATGCGGATGCGGGCGCGAAACGCGTCGTAGAAACGGTACCGCCGCGCCTCGATCCAGAGCATCGCCCAGACGATGGCGAGATTGAAAAAGAAGATGATGTGAGGGACCCCGGCGTTGGCAAACGCGATCGTGATGATGGCTGTGCTGCTGGTGATCGCCCAGTTGGTGGTGATGTCGAGCCGCTGCCGCCAAACCATGATACGTCCCATTTCGCCGCGATAAAAATGCGACATGGCGTTGACGTAGCCCGGGTCGTAGATACTGCGCTGGAGCGAGACGGTCGCTTCCTCGTTGCTGACGGGCGAAATGTTTTCAGTTGCCACGGCTGATCGATTAACTGGATAACTGCGTTTGCCGGGATAATCCAACAAATCCTGCGCGCCCTATGGCCATCGCCCTCTCCGACTTGCTCAAAAAGGAACATGTCGATCTTGCCCTAAAGGCCACGACACAAATTGACGCCTTGCGCGAGATCATCGCTCTGCTGGCGGCGAGCAAGGAAATCACGGAGCCGGAAAAGTTCCTTGAAGAGGTGCGCGCGCGCGAAGAAAAGAGTTCAACTTTGACCGAGCACGGCGTCGCCTTCCCGCATGCACGCACAGAATTGGTCGATCGCATTGTTCTGGGAATCGGACGCAGCGAGAACGGAATTCCCTGGAACGCGAGTGGCGACCGCGCTCATTTCATCTTTGTCATCGGCGTGCCGCAAAGGATGTTGAACGATTATCTCGTTGTCATCGGCACGATCGCGCGAGTCACAAACGATCGCGCCCTTCGCACGTTGCTGCTCCACGCCGAGAGCGTGGACGAATTTATCGAG
>JBEEGY010000004.1:0-2637 GCA_041167145.1 Verrucomicrobiota bacterium | reverse complement strand
CGCTGGTGGCGACGTCCGGACCAAAACAAAACCCGTGCGGCTTTAGAAAAGCGTTGAGTTGGTCAAGAACAACGCCGGCCCCGACACGCACGGTGCGATGGTCGATCTTGAGATTGTCGATCTGGCGGTTGTAGCGCGAAAATTCGACGATCAATCCGTCACCGATGGCATTTCCGACCAGGCTCGTGCCTGCGCCGCGCGGCGTGACGGAAACGTTCGAGTCTCTCGCGGCTCGAATTACTGCGCTCGCTTCCTGCGCGCTGCGCGGAAACGCAACGCCGGCCGGCTCGATTTGATAGATCGATGCATCGGTTGCGAAGAGGTGACGCGTCAGATCGTCGAAACGAACGTCGCAACCGACGGTAGCGATCGCTTTCTGTTGAGCAGAAGTCATGACGACTTCCAACTCTAATCACGCGAAGTCGGGATTGAAAGATGTAGAGGCGGCGAATCTGTAGCGGCGGTCTATTTATCGCGCTGTAGCCTTGGCGAAAGCGGATGACCGCCGAAACCGTGTCATTCCGAGCGAAGTCGAGGAATCTCTTATCAGTATCAGAAGATCAGCAAGAGATGTCTCGACTTCGCTCGACATGACATACGGTGCTTCCTCCGGCTTCGCTCAGGGCAGGGCGCCGAGCGCCGCTACAGCCCAATGCTTCTTTGCCACAACGAAAAGAAAATCACTCCGCTAATAACGATGGAGAACACGCCGGCCACGACGTATTGCCACGATCGCTCGACTGAGACAGTCGCGAGCATTCGCAGGCCATGCTTTGGATAGGTCAGGTAGAGCGCGCTTTTGAGCAGCTGAGCCCATCCGATGATCGTCACGATAAGTGGAAGGCCATGCCAAATGTTATGGAAGGAGACGATCAATAGGGCGAACGGAAGATGGAAAAGACCGAGCTGCAAACTTCCGACCGCGCCTTTGTCGCGAAAGCGAATGAAAAACTCCACCCAGGCGCGGGGTTGCAGGATGTGCGACAAACCGATTACGAAGAAACAAACGGCAACCAGTTTTTCGATCGCGATCTCCATGGGCAATTCATAATCGATGCGGCACTCGCTTACGATTCGCAATTTCTATCTGCGCGAACTGTAGCGGCGGTCTATGACCGCCGGGTCTAGTCAATTTTCGGCGGTCATCCGCTTTCGCCAAGGCTACAGCGCGATAAATAGACCGCCGCTACAAGCTCAGAGAAGAGGAATCTGCGCATCGGCCGCCGCGGTCTCGGCGAAACGAACCCCCACGCCGATGAGACGCACCGGTTTGCCGGTGCGACCGAACGCTTCCGTCAGCAGTGCGCGAAAATCGGCCAGCGTTGGCGCAAGCCCGGCCCGCTCCGCGGTGGTGCGTGTGAAATCGTTGAACTTTAGTTTCACGAAAATCTTCCTGATCACGCGGGTCGTTTCTTTTTGCGCAAGATCGGCCATCAACTCCTGGAACAGTTCTTCCAATCTCTCTTCGCATTGTTCGAGCGTGGTAAGATCGATAGTAAACGTTTCCTCCGTGCTGAGCGATTTGCGGGGACGGTCCGGCTCGACTTCGCGCTGGTCGATACCGCGACAAAGATCGTAGAGCTCGATCCCGAACTTGCCGAAAAGATCGACAAGTTCCGGGCGGGAGAAACGCTGCAACTCGCCACACGTTTTCACACCCAGTTCCTCCAATTTCTTTTCCGTCTTGTCGCCGATTCCCCAGATTTTGCGCACGGGCAGTTGCTCCATGAACCCGGGAACCTGCGCGGGCGTGACTTCGAGCTGGCCGTTCGGCTTGTTCATCTCGCTCGCGATCTTCGCAATCAATTTGTTTGGACCGATGCCGGCCGAGGAGGTCAGTTTCGTTTTGCGAAAGATCATTCCCCGGATCACTTGCGCGAGCGGGCCGGGCGCGCCCGGATGCGCGGTGACGTCCAGGTAGGCTTCGTCGAGCGAGAGCGGCTCAACCAGCGAGGTGAAGCGATACAGGATCCCGCGAATGACGGCGGCTTCGCGCCGATAAACATCGAAACGCGTGGGGAGCACGATCAAATTGGGGCAGCGTTGCAGCGCCATGAATGTGGGCATGGCCGAGCGGACACCGAACTCGCGCGCTTCGTAGTTGCATGTGGTCAGGACGCCACGGCGATCGCGCGCGCCCCCCACGCCTACCGGTTTGCCGCGTAACGATGGCCGGTCGCGGATCTCAATGGCCGCGTAAAAGCAATCCATATCGAGATGGATGATGGCGCGGTTCGGCTTTTTGTTTTCCACAGATAAATGTATCGAAATGCATGCCGGCTTCCAGCCGGTGTAGTGGTCGTGCCGCAAGGTTCTTCCGGCTGTAGGGGAAGCTGTTAGCTTCCCACCTTGATAATATGGGCGGGAAGCTAACAGCTTCCCCTACAGGGTAAGGTGCAAAGGAGCCCATTGACGCCTAAAACCCGCTTGGAGTAATCTAGAGATTCCACAATGTCTCTAATCCCCAGCGAATCCCATAGTTTCCCCGATAACTTCTCGCCGGTCGCCAGGCGGTCCCGGAAATTGCATGAGAGAAGTGCCGCGCCGCGGCCTGTGAACCGGAGTGAAAACGGGGTTGTTCCGCTGCTGCCCATGCAAGAAGCCATTCTTCCGCCCATTGCCATGGACATGAATGCG
>JBEEGY010000003.1:0-2512 GCA_041167145.1 Verrucomicrobiota bacterium | reverse complement strand
TGGTTCAGTTATCGTCTGAGGACTTCGACGTATTGAACCGTGCGCTTGAATATCCGACGCGGAAGAATTTTCTGCGTGCGGCGAGACAAATCGTACAAAGGAACTGGATACCTGCTTATCAGCAGCGACCGGTGTTAAACGTCAACACCAACGGCGATCCTGTTGGCGCCGGTGCCAAGACATACCGCGTGATGGTGCAATCAGAGCTGCGGCCCGAAGGGGAGCAAAAGAGGTCAAGGATGGAGATTCAATTCTGGAAGATCAGCTACGATCCGCGGACGAAGAGTGTTCGCGCGGCGCTGTCCGAAACGTTTGTTTTTTCTCCGGAAGAACTCTTTCAATCGCCGGAGCAGAACAACTCATGAGCAAGCCCGGCTCCATCCAGGCGGCCGCTCGCAGCGGACAGAGGTCTGGCGCGAGCTCGGCAAGCGGCCGGTCGTCTGCGGGTTCAGGCAAATTTGCGGCGCTGGTCGAATTCGCGCGCAATCTCGACTTACTCCAGACGGTAAGCCTGCTCACGCTTGTTCTGACGATTATCTTTGGTTTCGATCACTGGCTGTTTCGCATCGTCTCGGGGATTTGTTTTTTGATTTTTGTCCTTCATCCGCGTTCTCTTCGCCGGCCGCAGTTCTGGCTCGCGCTTGCGCTGGCCGGAACCATTACCACTATTCTCACTTGGGAACGGGTCGATAATCACAAATATCTGCTCGATTACTGGTTCTGGGTGTTGTTCGTCGTTCACCTCTTCGCTGACGGCGAGCGGCAGAAGCGGATCATCTTGTTCAATGCGCGCTTCTTTCTCTGTCTCATTTTTTTGGCGGCTTCAGCTCAGAAGCTTTCTTCTCCCAGTTATCGCTCGGGTGAGATGTTTGAGTATTATCTCTATGTTGATGCGCGCTTTAAAGCGTTCGGGAGATTGATCGGGATCGATCCGACGGCGCCCGATGCGGTGAAAAGGCGAATCATGTTTTTGCGAAGCCCGTTTGCGGAGGTCGAAGGCAACGACGTTCACATCACCGGTTCTGACCGCGCGCGCGTCGCGGCACTGGCGATGACCTGGTGGGACTTCTCTTTCCAATTGCTGATCGGTGCACTTTTGCTCTTTCGTAGGCCGCGCGCCGATGAAATCGCCCATATCCTTTTGTTATTCTTTATTCTCACGACTTACCTACCTGCCCCGGTGTTTGGCTTTGGCTGGATCCTGGCGATCATGGGCTTCACGTTGGCAAAGGACGCATTTCCCAAAATTGCCACCGCTTACATCCTCTCCTTCTTCGCGATTTTGATTTATCAACTGCCGTGGCGCGATTGGGTGCTGGCAATGTGAAGCGTTGGATTTACGCATCACCGTCGCTAAGATCGGCGCCTTCCGAGCCCGGAAGGAGAGCGTTGGCAGGAAATCATTCGTGACGTTCGTTTTCGCGTAAGCTAGAACCGACGCGGTGCTGCACCCCCCGGACCAATCGTCTTCTGCCTCGTCGCGTTATTCGCGGCTCTTCGGCGGACCTTTCGCCGGCCACGACGAGATGCATCTTCGGGAATTGTCGATGCGGATGAAAGACGTGCCGGAAAATCGACGCGGCCGGCCGCGAAGAGGTGATCTTGCGCCATCCGGTTTTGTTTATCTCGGCCAGTTCCTGGCTCACGATCTGACCCGTGACGAAACCAGACTCGAGCACGCATCGACCTCGCTTGAGCAAGCAGAAAACCTTCACGCGCCGCGACTCAATCTGGAAAGCGTTTACGGTGGAGGACCGAAAGGGTCGCCCCATCTTTATGACCTTTCCGAAAGCGGCAGCGAAACTTTCCTTTTGGGCAATACACAGGCGATGCCGGAAAAAAAGATTCGGTCTACCTCTGACGATTTTCATCGCCGAAACGGAATACCGCTGCTGGCGGACGACCGAAACGATCAGCACCTGATTCTGGCGCAACTTCACGTCGTCTTCCTACAATTCCACAACCGCCTGGTTGCTCATCTCAAGGGCGGAGTTTTTTCCGCTGAAGGTTTTCCAAATGAAACAATCTTCGAGACGGCGCGCCGACTGGTCATCTGGCATTATCAGTGGATCGTGCGGAACGAATTTTTGAAGTGGTTTATCTTGCCGGAAATTTTGACGGACATCGAGAAGCGCGGTCCGCGACTTTTCAAACCCGCTCCGGACGAAGAAACCCCGACGCTTCCGATTGAGTTCACCCAGGCGGCGTTTCGTTTTGGTCACAGCATGGTGCAACCGCAGTATGAAATTAATCAATGGATTGGGCTCGTCCGCCTTTCTGATTTGATTCGAAAAACAAGACCAGACGAACCTGCTGAGCCGTTGCGTGCAAACCGAGTCGTGGACTGGGACCGATTCACCCGCACATGGGGCGGGAACGCGAATTTCGCGGAGAACATCGACACCCTAATCGCCGAGGACATGTTCAACCTGCCTGCGGCCGCGATGCCGGTTTTTTCGAAAGAGTCGCCGCCTCCTTTGCCGCAAATGACGCTGTTGCGCGGATCGCGAAT
>JBEEGY010000002.1:0-3284 GCA_041167145.1 Verrucomicrobiota bacterium | reverse complement strand
GGCCTACGTCTTCGCTCGCGAAGATAACGATGCGGCGTGCGATAAAACGAAAGTCTTCACCAGCATGAAGCATTTTCGCGAGCCAGTACATTGCGCTCTTTTCATCGGAGGCGCGCATACTCTTAATGAACGCGCTGATGGTGTCGTAGTGCGCATCACCCTTTTTATCGTAGACGACAGCCTTTTGCTGAATGCTTTCCTCGGCCACGGGGAGGGTAAAGTGGATTGCGCCATGGGAATCGGGCGGCGTCGTAAGCACGCCAATTTCGAGTGCGTTCAAAGCCTTGCGCGCATCGCCGTCGCTGAGCTTGGCGAGATGTTGGCGCGCGTTCTTATCTATCTTGACCTTGTAGTTCCCAAGCCCGCGCTCTTTGTCAGCTAAAGCACGATCGATCAGGTCTTCCAATTGCTCGACACGTAATGGCTCAAGTTGGAAAACCTGCGAACGCGAAACGAGCGCGCTGTTGACGTAGAAGAACGGGTTGTAAGTCGTCGCGCCGATTAAGCGCAGGTTTCCGCTCTCCACATCGGGCAACAGAATGTCCTGCTGCGCTTTGTTGAAATGATGGATCTCGTCGATGAAGGCGATCGTCTTTTTTCCCGATGTGCGGGTGCGATTGGTCGCAGACGCGATCACGCGCCGCATTTCCGCGACGTTGCTCTCCACGCCGCTCAATCGAATGAACTTGGAATGCGTCATCTCCGCGATGACGTAGGCCAGCGTGGTTTTTCCGGTGCCGGGCGGCCCGGAGAAAATCACGGAAGGCAAACGATCCGCTTCGATAGCGCGACGCAATAATTTGCCCGGCCCAAGGATGTGTTCCTGGCCGACGAATTCATCGAGCGATCGCGGCCGCATGCGCGTGGCAAGCGGCGCCGTGCCATCGACTTTTACGAAATCGACATCTTCGGTTTCGTTGAACAAATCGTGCACTGGCAAAATTACGGCGGGCGCTTGGCCTTCGCATCTGATTTTCAGTTGAGCATGGCACGTTGCGCTGCCTAAGCTGGCGCTCGCAGCTGACTGTTCCCCCAAATGAATCTGCTGAGTGCACCCCGTCAGCCGTTTGTCGGCCTGGCCCTTGCCGCCGCCACGGGAATCATCCTGGCGGATTTCTTACTGTTTCCGTCGTTGCGGTTCATCGTGTTGATAGTCATTGGCTCGGTCCTGCTTTTGATCTGGCCGAGGTCATTTCTTGTTTATGTGCTCGTGGCAGTCGGCTTTTTTTGGATTCATAGCTTTCGTCTGAGCGATTCACCCGGGTCGCGCTTAGCGAGACGACTGGGCAACCAGGGCCAAGCGATCAGCGTCACGGGATCCGTCGTTAGCGAGCCAAAGCGGGCGCCTAACGGACTATCCAGTTTCTTGCTACGCTTGAAATCAATTGAGCTGGAAGGAAAAGAAGAGCCGAGTAGGGCAACGGTTCTCGTGCGCTGGCGTGGCCGCACGGAGTTTGGCGATGAGTTGAAGTTATTCGGAATCGTGGATGCGGTCGCAGCTCCGCGGAATCCGGGCGAAGTCGACATGCGATCGTATCTCGCTCGCCACGACATTCATCGCAGTCTGCTCGTTCGCTATCAGGAAGATGGGCGTCTTGTTCGACATGGGGGAGGCAACCCGATCTTGCGTGCCGCGCAAAACTCCCGTCGTTGGATGCAGCGAGCGTTGTGTCGCAATTTGGATGGTTCGCCCGACGTGGAGGATTTCATCAGCGGGATTACACTGGGACTGCGACATCAAACTCCAGAAGACATCGAGGAGCCATTTCAACAAACGGGCACGCTCCATTTGTTTGCTGTCGCGGGGCTGCACGTGGGGATTGTGGCGCGACTCTTGTGGATGCTGACCACGGTCGCGCAGTTGTCACGACGTACAGCGGCGGCGTTGATCATTCCGCTCGTGCTCTTTTATTCGGCTGTAACAGGGTTGCATGTATCGAGTGTGCGCGCCGCAATCATGTGCTCGATTTTGCTCGGCGGCTTATTCTTCGAACGAAGAGTTTTTGCTCTCAATAGTTTGGCCGCAGCAGCATTTTTTCTCCTTTGCTGGGACACGAATGAAATTTTCTCCACCGGCTTTCAACTTTCGTTCTCCGTCGTCGCAACAATTCTTCTCCTGGCTAATCCCTTTTTCCGGCTAATGCGCCGTCTCGGGCGGCCCGATCCGTTTTTGCCGGGCACTTTGTTAAGTCGAGTGCGCCGCCTTACCGATGTTTGTTTTAGCTGGGTGTGTCGCGGCGCATCTGTTTCGTTGGCCGCCTGGATCGGCTCGTTACCGCTCATTGGATGGTATTTCTATCTGGTCTCCCCGATTTCGTTGTTTGCCAATCTCGTCGTCGTTCCATTGGCATTTTTTGTTTTAGCAATCGGCTTATTGTCGATCTTGTCCGCGCCGCTGCTTTCTTCGTTCTCGGTCATTTTCAACAACGCCAATTGGTTTCTGGCGAAACTGGTTCTCGGAATCGTGCATCTGTTCGCTCAAATTCCAGGCGGCCATTATTATTTTGAGCGTCCGCATTCCGAGCCTCCGTTCGTGGCCAAGATCACCGTGCTCGACGTCGGCGCCGGCGGCGCGGTGCACTTGCGTGCACCTGGCGCAGATTGGCTACTTGATTGCGGAAGCGAGCGAGATTACGAACGCATTCTGCGACAATATTTGCATTTCAGCGGCGTAAATCGGTTGAATGGATTGTTGCTCACGCATGGCGATGCCCTCCACATGGGTGCGGCACAATGTTTGTTGCACGATTTGCCACCGGCAGTTTTGATCGACAATCCGATGGTCGACCGGTCCGCAGTGCATCGGCGATTACGCTTCGAGTTCGCGCGACGCCGGGTAGGACCAAGAAACGTAAAGCTTGGCGAGAAGGTGGAGGCATCGAAAAGTGTATGGCTGCAGCTTCTCTACCCCCCAAACGATCCTGCAAGATCGACAACGACAAAGGCGGACGACCAGGCGCTTATCGTGCGACTGACCGTAGGCGAGTCGATAAAGGTTCTTTTTATGTCGGACAGTGGTTACGAGACGGAAGCGGCCTTGATCGCAAGCGGCGTCGATTTACGCGGCGATATTCTCGTAAAGGGACAGCATCACACCGGCCAGTCGGGCTCCGACGCGATTCTGGAGGCAGTGCGGCCGCGTTTGATCATTGCTACCTCACGTGAATTTCCCGCACACCAACGCATTAGCGACGAATGGGCCGAGCACGTGCGCAGCAAGAATATCAAACTTTTTCGTCAGGACGAAACCGGCGCGGTCGAACTGCGTTTCGCTCGCGACGACT
>JBEEGY010000001.1:0-4673 GCA_041167145.1 Verrucomicrobiota bacterium | reverse complement strand
ATTTACCTGAGCGAATACAGTCGCAACGGTCCGTTTATTCGCATGGTCCGAATCGCCATCCTGAATTTGGCCGGAGTGCCCTCGATCGTTTTCGGCCTCTTCGGATTCGGCCTCTTCGTCATTTTCTTCGGCTGGAACGTTTCGCTCCTGGCAGGATGGTTCACGCTCGGGTTGATGGTGCTGCCGGCGATCATTACCGCGAGTGAAGAATCGCTTCGGGCTGTGCCGCAAGGTCTGCGCGAAGGCTCGCTCGCGCTCGGCGCGACCAAGTGGCAAACCATTCGTAAGAACGTTTTGCCTTACGCCATGCCCGGGATTCTGACTTCGTCGATCCTCGGCATCGCGCGCGTCGCCGGTGAAACCGCTCCCATCATGTTTACGGCTGCTTACGCCATGCGTGACGAAATGCCTTGGCAGGTCCAGAAATGGACCGATTTCTTTTTCCAGGGCGTCATGGCCCTGCCTTATCACATTTATGTGGTCAGCTCGAAGATACCGCAGAACGAATTCACCGAACGCGTCCAATACGGCGGCGCGTTTGTCTTTCTCGTGCTCGTCATGCTGATTGCGTTGACCTCAATTATACTTAGAGAGAGAAGGAGGAGCCGCCTGTCATGGTAAGCTTATTGAGAATGCCCGATACTTTGTCCCAACCCGTATCACGCCAGATGGAACCAGCAGCTCCGGAAACAAGCGAGCGCGAGATCATGATCGACATTCGGGACGTCGATTTCGCCTATGGCAACCACCAGGTGCTGTTCGATGTCGACATTGATATTCCGCAACGCGCCGTAACCGCGTTCATCGGTCCGTCCGGTTGCGGCAAGACGACTTTGTTGCGCTGCATCAATCGCATGAACGATCTCATTGACGGCGCCCGCATCACCCAGGGCGCGATTTCCATCAACGGAGCCGACATCAATGCGCCGAACGTGGACGTTGTCGATCTTCGCCGGCGTGTCGGCATGGTTTTCCAAAAATCGAATCCATTCCCGAAATCCATTTACGACAATATTGCTTACGGTTTGCGGATCGCCGGCGTGGGCAAACGATCGCTCATCGATGAAGCAGTCGAGAAAAGTCTGCGCGCCTCTGCGCTTTGGGACGAAGTCAAAGATCGGCTCGATGCGAACGCCTTTGGATTGTCGGGCGGCCAGCAACAGCGTTTATGCATCGCGCGCGCCCTGGCCGTCGAGCCGGAGATCATCCTTATGGACGAACCGTGTTCCGCGCTCGACCCGATCGCGACCGCGAAAGTGGAGGAACTAATTTACCAGCTGAAGCGCGAGTACACGATTGTCATCGTCACGCACAACATGCAACAGGCCGGACGCGTCTCCGATCACACCGCTTTCTTTTACCTGGGCCGGCTAATCGAATTTGGATCGACCGCAAAAATCTTCTCCAATCCGAGCGAAAAACGAACGGAGGATTATATTACCGGGCGCTTCGGTTGATCGCGCGGATGAAAGATCGACAATGCTAAGATCGACAATCGATATTCCATGATCGCGTCCAAACATATTCTCGGGACCTTCGACGAAGCGCTCGCTTCTCTGCGAGATAATGTTCTCATGATGGCAAGCTTGACGGAGCGCAGCCTCGACCGCGCCAACAAAGGCTTAATGGAACGCGACGACGATCTTTGTGCCAATGCCATCGCGGATGACGAGGAGATCGATCAACTCGAAAAACAGATCGACAAGGATGGCGTCGAGATTTTGCTTCGCTTTCAGCCGGTGGCGTCCGATCTACGCCGGGTTGTATCCGCCATGAAGCTTTCCTCGAATCTCGAGCGCATGGCCGACCAGGCCACCACGATTGCGCGACGCGCACGCAAACTAAATCGGCACCCCCAGCTGCCCGAGGTTGAATTGATCGTTCCCATGTACGAGCACGCCATGTCGATGTTCAAAGACAGCGTGGACGCGTACGTGCGCGAAGACGTGCAACTGGCACGAGCCGTAGTGCCGCGCGACGAAAAGCTGGATGATTTGAATCGCCAGGCCAGTCGCAAATTGATCGATCGGATGGCGCATGACCCGGATCAATTGCGCGGTTACCTCAATCTGATTTTTATTTCGCGCTGTCTCGAACGCGTCGGCGATCACGCCACTAACATTGCCGAGGACGCGGTCTACGCCGCGGCCGCCGAGGACATTCGCCATCAGCCCTTTGTCGCCCCGGCCTAGGGACGATGGCGGTCGCGGCGGATTGCAGCTGCGCGTCGTTGTTCGTGCGATTTGAGTTTAACTGTGAAGCAAATGGAGCCAACCACCGTTCCAGTCACGAGCGAGCCTTTAGGCAACGTTATCCCCATTTTGAGTGAGCCGACTCAAACCCCCTACTTTTCCGCCCCGGAAAACTTCATCAATCGCGAATTAAGCTGGCTCGAGTTTAATCGCCGCGTTCTGGAAGAAGCGCAGGACCCGACCCAGCCATTGCTCGAACGCGTAAAGTTTATGACCATTTTCAGTTCGAACCTCGACGAATTTTTCGAGATTCGCGTTGCTGGAATCAAACAACAGATCGAGAGCGAGACGAGCGATGTCGGGCCGGACGGTTTGAGTCCGACTGAAACCTTCAGCAATATTCAACGCGTTGTTCGGGAACTGGTCGCGACCCAGTATGCGCTCTGGAAAGACGAACTGGTTCCGCAACTCGCCAAGAATGGCATTCGGATTCGCGAGGTCGCGGAACTCCGTGCGAAACGCGCCGCCTGGGCCGGACGCTATTTCCAGGAAGAGGTTGTCCCGATGCTCACGCCTCTGGCGGTCGACGCAAGCCATCCCTTTCCGCAGCTCCTAAACAAGAGTCATAATCTGCTCGTGCGCGCCAAGGCGCAACGCGGCGGAGAACCGCTTCACGCCATCGTGCAGGTGCCGCGTGTGGTCCCGCGGCTTATCGCCATGCCTCGCAACAAAGGCGAGCCCTGGGAGTACATTTATCTCGCATCTTTGATTAAACACCACATTGCCGAGCTTTTCCCCGGCTTGATTCTCGACGGCGTGCACGCCTTTCGCGTGACGCGCAATAGCGACCTCTACATTGACGATGAAGAAGCGGAAAACCTCCTGCGCACGATCGAGCAGGAACTGCGGCGCTCTAGTCGCGGCGATGCCGTTCGGTTGGAGGTGGAGGCGGACTGCCCGAGAGATTTCCGCGAACTGCTTCTCGAGTTTTTCGATCTAACCGACTCGGACGTTTACAAACTCGACGGCCCGCTCTCCATGACCCACCTCGCGCCGCTCCTGGCCAACGATGCGTTTGCGAAATTGAAGGACCGGCCCTTTCAACCGGCGCGCGACCCGGCTTTGCCGAAGCACGCCAACATCTTCGAAGTGTTGCGCCGCCAGGATGTGTTGCTCCATCATCCGTACGACAGTTTCGATCCGATTGTCGATCTAGTCGAAACCGCGGCGCAGGATCCGCAGGTGCTCGCGATCAAGATCACGCTTTATCGAACGAGCGGCGATTCGCCCATTGTCGAAGCTCTGATTGACGCCGCGAGCGCGGGAAAACAAGTAACTGCGATTGTCGAATTGCGCGCCCGCTTTGATGAAGCGGCTAACATACAATGGGCCCGCCGGCTCGAGGACGCAGGCGCGCACGTCATCTATGGCGTGGTCGGATTGAAGACTCATTGCAAAGCATTGCTCATCGTCCGCCGCGATACCGACCGGCTTCGCCATTACGTCCATCTCGGCACCGGCAATTACCATTCACGGACGGCGCGCAGTTATACCGACTTCAGTTTGCTGACGAGCGAATCGCAATTGACTGACGAAGTGGCCATCGTTTTTAACACGCTGACCGGACTCGCCGGCTACCCGGGGTTGAAAAAGTTAATGGTCGCGCCGTTTGATATGAAGACGCGCTTGATCGCTCTGATCGAACGCGAGCGGGACAATGCCCTCGCCGGAAAGCCCGCTCGCATTATTGCCAAATTGAACTCACTCGTCGATCAAGAGGTCATCGAGAAACTTTATGAAGCCTCCCGCGCCGAGGTCACGATCGACCTGATTGTGCGCGGCATTTGTTGCTTACGTCCGAAGATCCCCGGTCTCAGTGATAACATTCGCGTCGTCAGCATCGTCGGCCGTTTCCTCGAGCACAGCCGTGTTTATTATTTTGCCAACGACGGCCAGCCTGAATTGTTCCTATCGAGCGCCGATTGGATGCCGCGCAACTTCTTGCGGCGAGTGGAAGTCGCCTTCCCCATCGAAAATGCGGGATTACGCGATGAGATTGTTAACGGTGTCTTGCCGAAGTTCTTAGACGACCGAGTGAAAGCGCGCGAACTCCAACCCGACGGCAGTTATCGCCGCCTTAAGCCCGAAGGCACGGAACCGCGCCAACAAGCTCAGCTCCAATTTCGCGAGCGTTCGCGTCAACAAACAAAAAAGGTTGCTCGATCGAAGAAAGAGCGAGCTACCAAGCTCATCCCGATTACCGTGGCGAAGCTGCCGCAGTCATGAGGAAAAAAATTCTGGTCGTCGATATCGGTGGTTCGAATGTGAAGCTGCTCATTTCGCAGCAAATTAAACGGCGCAAGTTTCCCTCCGGTGCGGAGCTGCGACCGCGCCAGCTCGTGTCCGAGACCAAGAATCTGGTGAGCGATTGGAGACACGACGCCATTGCCATTGGTTTTCCGGCGCCAGTCATTGCCGGCG